>JAOZQB010000250.1 GCA_029932445.1 Bacteroidales bacterium
TTTTATCACCCGGTTTGCAATTTTCGGGTGAAATATTAACACCCTCTTTTACAATACCTACTCCGGATGTATTAATAAAGATTTTATCACCTTTTCCTTTTTCAACAACTTTTGTATCACCGGTTACAATTTGAACACCGGCTTTATCGGCGGCAAATTTTATCGATTGCACAATTTTCCATAAATCATCCATCGGTAAACCTTCTTCAATAATAAAACCTAAAGACAAATATTGCGGAACGGCACCGCAGCAAGCTATATCATTAACGGTTCCGTAAACGGCAAGTTCGCCTATGTTTCCGCCCGGAAAAAATAAAGGTTGTATCACAAAGGAATCGGTTGAAAATGCCATTCTTCCTTTTTGTGTTTGAAAAACAGCTCCATCGTGCATTTTGTTCAAATATTCGTTATCAAATTCCGAAAAGAACATCTTTTCTATTAATTTATTTGATAAGGATCCGCCACCGCCGTGTGCAAGCATCACTTTGTCATATTCCGTAATCGGAATCGGACATGTTGCGTTAAAATTTAATTCTTTTTCTTTCACTGTTTTTATTATCTGTTATCAATAATCATTTTACTTTGTTTTGCAAATTGATGTAATTTTTTTGCAAGTAATTCTTTCGGAAGATATTTTGAAATGTATTCGGCAACTTTAATATTTGCTTTATCTAATTGCAATAATTCTATTTGTTCTGAATTTCCTTCGGTACATAAAATAAGTCCGACGGGTTGTTCTTCATCAGCTTCCGTTTCATTTTTTTCGAGCCATCGTAAATACAGTTCCATTTGACCTTTATATTCTGCTTTAAATTTTCCTATTTTCAGTTCAATTGCTACAAGTCGTTTTAATTTTCTGTGATAAAAAAGTAAATCTAAATAAAAATCATTTCCGTCAATTATCATTCTTTTTTGACGTGCTGCAAATGTAAATCCTACACCAAGTTCCAAAATGAAATTCTCTAATTCACGAATGATTGCAGTTTCCAAATCATTTTCCGAATATGTATCTTTAAGATTAAGAAAATCTAAAACATATTTATCTTTAAATACTAAATCGGGACTTAATTTATCTTCTTCTTTAAGTTGTTTCAGTTCAAGTTTGGCAAGTTCTTCAGGTTTTTTGCTGATTGCAGTTCTTTCAAAAAGCATACTGTCAATTTTCTTTCTCAAAGTTCGTACGCTCCATTTTTCAATTCTGCACATTTGAGTATAAAATTCAAGTTTTAAATTATCCTTAATAGGAAAAAGTAAAGTGAAATGAGTCCAACTTAATTGTCGCATCAGTGATGCGACAATTTCAAAGTCCTGAAATACAGTATTAAACTGCATCATCCTCCTAATATTTTTCTCCGTAAAACTTTTACCGTATTCCTGAATTAATTGTCTTGACAGTGTTGAGACAATTTGTTTTCCGTATTCGGCACGTTTATTTTCAAGAACATCATCATTAATACGCTTACCGATATTCCAATACATAGCCGTTAAACCGGCATTTACGGTTTGTGCAACAGCATTCCTGCTGTCTTCAATAAGTTGCCTTATATCTAAAAAAAGTTTTGTATTAAGATTGTTTATACTCATTTACTTTTTATAAACTTTCAAGGCCTCTTCCAAAATTTTAACGGAATGTTTTAAATCTTCGACTTTTAAAACATAAGCCAATCGTACTTGCGTTTTTCCGGCATCGGGTGTTGAGTAAAACCCTTGTGCGGGAGCAAGCATTACGGTTTCTCCGTTATAATCGAAATCTTTCAGCAACCAAACACAAAAATCTTCGGCATCCTCAATCGGCAAGCTGATTACGGCATAAAATGAACCTTTGGGCATGGGTGCAACAACACCGTCAATCTTATTCAGAGCATTAATAACATAATTTCTGCGTTCGATATATTCGTTATAAACTTCGTCAAAATATTCACTTCCGACTTTTAAGGAAGCTTCGGCAGCTATTTGTCCGAATAAGGGCGGACTTAACCGTGCTTGACCGTATTTTAAAGCGGAAGCCATCAAATCTTTATTACGGCTGATCAATGCACCGATACGAACACCGCATTCGCTGTATCGTTTAGAAACAGAGTCGAAAAGAACGGCATTTTTTTCCAAACCTTTCATTTGCATAACGGAATAGTGTTCGTTTCCGTCGTAACAAAATTCACGATATACTTCATCGGCAAAAAGATATAAATTGTGTTTTAAAACCAATTCGCGAACTTGCATTAATTCTTCTTTTGAATACAAATAACCGGTGGGATTATTCGGATTACAAACCAAAACAGCTTTTGTTTTGGATGTAATTAATTTTTCAAAATCAGAAATCGGAGGCAATGCAAAACCGTCTTCGATATAAGACGTTACGGGAACAATTTTTACGCCTGCTTCAACCGCAAAACCGTTATAATTGGTATAAAACGGTTCCGGAATTATCACTTCATCACCCGGGTTCATCGTTGCCATAAATGCAAAAATAATGGCTTCCGAACCGCCGGTTGTTACCATAATATCTTCGTAACTTAAATCAATATCGACACTTTTATAATATTCTGCAAGTCCTTTACGGTAGCTTTCATTTCCGGCAGAATGTGAATATTCGGCTGTTTTTACATTGAAGTTTTTAAGTGCTTCAAATGCAACTTCGGGTGTTTTAATATCCGGTTGACCGATGTTAAGATGATAGACTTTTATACCTCTTTTTTTTGCGTCTTCGGCATAAGGAACTAATTTTCTGATGGGCGATGCGGGCATAATTTTGCCTCTTTCCGATAATTGCGGCATTTTGTTTTTTTTATGTTATTAAAAATTTATTTTTCTTCTTCGTTTCGTTGAACTTCACCTTTGATATGAAGTTTTACGGGCGAATTTTTAGCATTAGAATAAACGGTAATGGTTTTGGTAAATACTCCTATACGTTTTGTATCGTATTTTACATGAATTTTTGCTGTTTCTCCTTTTTTAAGAGGTTTTTCCGGATAAGTCGGAACAGTGCAACCGCATGATGATTTTACATTTGTAATAATCAAAGGATCTTTTCCCGTATTTTTGAATTCAAATTCGTGAATACCGTCACTGTTTTGTTTTATTTTTCCGAAATCATAAGTTAAATCTTCTTTAAAAGTCATTTCGGCACTGCTTTTTCCGTCTTCGGTTTGCGAACATGCTGCCGTAAAAAGCAACATTACGGCAAATGTAAGATTAATTATTTTTTTCATTTCTCTTAATTTAAAATTAACGGTCAATTTCTTTATATCTGAAACACGTAATTTCGTGGTCGTTTACCATCCCGGCTGCCTGCATAAATGCATAGCATATCGTTGACCCGACAAATTTAAAACCTCGTTTTTTTAAATCTTTGCTCATTGTATCGGATTCTTTGCTCGTTACCGGAATTTCTTTCCAAGTTTTAAACGAATTAATTATTGTTTTATGATTTACGAATTGCCAAATATACTTATCAAATGTTCCGAATTCTTTTTGCACCTTTAAAAATGCCTGTGCATTGTTTATTGTCGCATTTATTTTAAGTTTATTGCGAATAATACCGGCATTATTCATTAATTCTTCAACTTTATCATTTTTGTATTCGGCAATTTTATTGTAATCAAAATTATCAAATGCTTTTTTGAAATTTTCTCTTTTTTTTAAAATCGTTACCCAGCTTAAACCTGCCTGAAAAGCATCGAGTAATAAAAATTCAAATAATTTTTTATCATCGTGCACCGGCACACCCCATTCTTCATCATG
>JAOZQB010000251.1 GCA_029932445.1 Bacteroidales bacterium
AAATGAAAGGGCAAATTTATAAGAAACTTGCCCTTTGCGAAAAAATATTTTTAATAAAAGTATTTTATCTGACCGAATTAATGTAATCGTTCAATTCTTTAATTGAAGAAGAAAAATCAAAAACATCATTAATGATAAAATAATTTTCAATATCGTAGGTATGGGTATAAGCAAATTTTGCAAATTCTAATTTATCTTTTTCAAAATCAAATAAACCGGTAATTTCTTTAACTTGCTGTGCCGTTAAGCAATTTGAATTTACAATTTGTTTTGCAATGGTTTGTTTATCATCTGAAAAGTCGGCATTTGTAATGGTTTGTTTCGCTCTTTGAAAATTTTGTCTGTTCATCGGCCAAGGACAACCGATTCTTCCTTCGTAATCTTGCATAACATAGTGATCGGTGTTTTCTTCCGTAACAACATAATGCGTTTCACTTTCATTAACATTCGCATCGTAATTTACGTCAGCATCATTTACATTGATGTTTGTATTTAAGCTGACGCCGCCGTCATCGGTTTGGATTAAATTTCCGCCGGTTTCGTTGACATTCATATCAATTTGAATACCGGTGTTATTTTCATGTGTTACAATAACATTATCAGTAACATAATTTTGATATACTTGTTCTTCGGGGACATAATCATATGGCAGAGGTGCTTCAGAATAATAGCGTAAAACATTCCTTCCTTTTTTGTCTTTTTTTATTCTGTATGTGACTTCCATAGCCGGTTTTGTATAAATATTTTTATCAATATTCGGAATGGTTTTGTCTTCAAAAATAATTTTGACTTTATAATTTGTATTGGTTAAGCCGTCAATTTTAACATTTGTACGAGCTACGGAATTTTTCTTTAAACCGTTCATTATTACGGTAAACGGGTATCCGTCTTCGGAAAAGAAACTTAATGAAGAATAAGGAATTTGAGAAAAGGCATTTGTAAATATGCCGAATAAAATTGCAGTGATTAAAATTGTTTTTTTCATAATTCAATATATAAATTCAGATTTTTAAATTACAGGAAATCAATTCCGAGAATCGTGATATCATCAAAAAGAGCCGGATTGCCTTTTTTAAGATTTAAAGTTTTTTGAAGACAAATAAAGTTTTCATCAACACTTTTTTCGTTAGACATGCACTTTTCAAGTTCTGCCAAACCGATTTCTTCTTTATTGTCATTTTCAAGTTCAGCTAAACCATCCGTAAAACAAATTAATTTAGAGGCGTTGACGACATTAACAAAGCCTTCATTAATAAAAGGTATTTCATCCAGCATTCCGATACCCGGGCAACCGTCTTTTAATTCTTGCAAGGTCTTTGTTTTTTTGTCATACAGAAAAGGTGCATTATGACCGGCATTGATATATTGCAGTTCTCTTGTTTCGGAATTGTATTTTCCAGCAAAAAAGGTTATAAATTTTTCACCTTTAGCACTGTCGACGACACGAATATTTAATAAACGAACCAATTCGGGAAGTTTTATTCCTGTATTTAAATATGCTTTTAAGCTGGCTTGAAAATTTGACATTAATAGTGCAGCTGAAATACCTTTTCCCGAAACATCTGCAATACAGAAAAAATAATCAGTATCCGAAAGTTTCTCAAAATCAAAATAATCTCCGCCGACTTCAAAATGCGGCAGATAAAAAGACGTTATATTAAGGATATTATTTTTGGGAAATAAACTTGTATCAGGAATAAGCATCGACTGCATTTGAGATGCCAATTCCATTTCTTTTTTCATTCGTTCTTGTTTGAGACTTTCCTCATATAAACGTTTGTTTTCAATTGCAACGAAAATAATATTCGTCAAGGTTTGAATAAAGCGCAGATGTTTTATAGTCGGGCTGACACCTTCTTTTTCTTCGTCAACGTCACCGATTAATACATAGGCAATTGCATTAATATCATGGTAAACCGGAATGATAAAATCATAAGCAGAAAGATTAGTATTTTGGGTAGATGATGTGCTTGTAATTTCTTCGTGTCCTGATAAATCCTTTTCAACATCAATACCCGGATGTTCGTTTTTTGCAGAACTTGAATTCAGTAT
This sequence comes from Bacteroidales bacterium, assembly GCA_029932445.1. GTDB lineage: Bacteria > Bacteroidota > Bacteroidia > Bacteroidales > JAADGE01 > JAADGE01. The sequence continues at coordinate 2,053 of JAOZQB010000251.1, forward strand.
TAATTCCCATTCAAACGTTTTTGCAAATACAACGACTTTTCCGAGTTTCAACTCATCTAAAAGAATATGTTTGTAGGTTTCAAGAATTTTATCAACGGATAAATTCTCGTTGATGGCAGTTGTAATTTCAAGTAAAGCGTCTAATTTAAAATTACAAAACTTCAATCGTTTTCCTGATGAATTAATTGCCATATTTATTTGTTATTTAAGACGTTCGGAGTATTCCCTTGTCCGTGTGTCTATTTTTAATACATCGTCAATATTAACAAAAAGAGGAACTTTTATTTCAGCTCCGGTTTCAAGTGTTGCAGGTTTATTTGCTGAAGTGGATGCCGTATCTCCTTTAAATCCCGGTTCGGTATAGGTAACTTTCAGTTCAACAAAAGGCGGTAAATCGCACGATAAAATTTGATTGTTTTCTGCTCTGAAGAGCATTTCAACTTCTTGTCCGTCTTTTAATAAATCATTGTTGTCAACAAGGTATTCTTGCAATGAAATTTGTTCATACGTTTTTTGATGCATGAAATGGTAACCCATATCATCTTTATAAAGAAATTGGTAGGGGTGTCTTTCTATTCTTACCTCGGTAACTTTAACTCCTGAAGAAAATGTATTTTCCAATGTTTTTCCCGTTGATAAACTTTTTAATTTAGTTCTTACAAATGCGGGCCCTTTACCGGGTTTTACATGTTGGAAATAAACAATTTTATATAAATCATTCTTAAATTCTAAAGTCATTCCGTTTCTGAAATCTGCTGTTGATGCCATTCTTTTATTTTTATGATCTTAGTTTAGTTTACAAAAATAATTAAAATTATCCGGAATGCAAGTTAAGAAGATAATCAGTTTAATAAATATTCGGGCTGTAGTTTTTCAGTTCCTTATCCAATCCTTTGGCATTTCCTGAAACTTTGTCAAGTAAAGCCCAAAAATTTTTACCGTGATTTTTCTCCACCGTATGGCAAAGTTCATGCAGAATGACATAATCGGAAAGATATTCGGGCAGTCGCATTAAATGAATATTCAAACTGATATTGTTTTTTCCGGAGCAAGATCCCCAGCGAGTTTTTGCGTTCCTGACGGAAACTTTTTCAAAAGTAAAACCATATTTATTGGCAAGGAAATCAGTTCTTTGCGGAAGATATTCTTTAGCTTCAGAACGCAAAGTTTCGGTGATACCGCGACGAATATAATTTTGAAAATTTTCATCTTGAAATCGGATATTTTCAGAATAATAAACTTTGATATACGTGTCACTTATTATTATTCGAGTTTTATTACCGGAAATAAAAAGAAGCTTATGAAATTTTGTTGAAAAATCAGTATCGGGAGTAAAAATTGTTTTTGTTTTTTCTTTTTCGGAAATCTTTTTTCGGCTTTTAATAATCCAATTTTTTTTTGCGAGTATAAATTTTTCTGCCGATGAAAAAGAGACGGAATACGGAATTGACATTCTGATTTCTCCGCTTGCCTTTACACTTAAAGTCATTCGTTTAAGACCGCGTTTTTTTGTTATTTTTACGTTTCCTATTTCAGGGATATGTATTTTTTTATTAATTTTCTAGATTTTCTAATCACAAAGTTTCCAACCGTTATTTGTTTTTCTGTATTTAAATGTAACAATTTTATTTTCCGGAAAATCGTCATTATTTAATAATATAAACGGTGTTTCATTCCC
>JAOZQB010000252.1 GCA_029932445.1 Bacteroidales bacterium
ATTATCAACATTCGGTTCAATCGCTTCCGGAATTGAAATCACGGATTGCACGGATTTTAAATCTTTTAATCCGCTGCCGGTTAATAACACAACATTGTTTGATTTCGCTTCAATTTTATTATTATTCATATAATTAAGCAAGCCGGCAAAAGCTGTTGCTGCTGCCGGTTCGGCAAATAATCCGGTATTTTCGGATAATTCTTTGGAAGCATTCAAAATATCATTATCGGAAACCGTTAAAAATTCGCCTTTATATTTTTGAATAAATTGTTTTGCCATATAAAAGTTGCGCGGAATATCAACTGAAATTGAATCGGCAATTGTATGACTTTCTTTAATTTCAAATTTTTCGGAATGAATATTCCGAGATAAATTATCGCTGCCTTCGGATTGAACGCCCACAATTATCGGCATTTTATCAATAATCTTTAATTCCAGCAAATCTTCATACCCTTTATACACACCCGAAATTATAACACCGTCACCGACAGGCACAAAAATTCGATCGGGAATATGTTGATTTAATTGATCGTATAACTCAAACGAAACCGTTTTTTTGCCTTCAACAGTTAAAGGATTAAAAGCTGTATTTCTGTTATACCAGCCGTATTTTTCGCTTGCTTTTATACTTAAATCAAAGGCATCGTCATAAGTTCCTTTAACGGGAATAATTGTAGCCCCGTACATTATAATTTGTGTTAATTTTGCCAAAGGTGCCGCTTCCGGAACTATAATTACGGCTTTTTGATTTTGGGAAGCACAAATGCCTGCAAGTGAAGAACCTGCATTTCCCGTTGAAGCAGCTACAATGGTTTCAATATCGTTTTCTTCAGCAAAAGCGGACACAATGAAAGAAGCACGATCTTTAAAAGAATAGGTCGGATTTTGCGAATCGTCTTTGAGAAAAAGATTAAAAAGCAATTTTTTTCCGTTAAAATGTGATTGCTTATATAAAGGGGTATTTCCTGTTTTTAATTTAGGAAAACTCAATGCACTTTTTACGGGTAATAAATCAATAAATTTATTTTCTTTTAAGAATTTAAAATCACTTGAAATATTTTTATAATCGTAAATAACTTTCAGAACACCTTTCGGCGGTTTGTCATTTGTGTTTTTTTCAGCACAAGAAGGACATAAATAACGAACTTCATCAGAAGCATATTCTTTTTCGCAATCCGTGCATTTATAGTAAAATTTGTTTGTATTCATAGTTTATGTTTAATTACGCAAAATTAATAATATCCCTTATTCTCGCAAAATCATCGGATGATTTGTTTATAATCAGAAATTACAAATGTAATGCACCGACAGCTTTCTGTCAGAAAAATCGTATATTGAGCTCAGTTAAATATTCAATTTCTTTTAAAAAAGAAAAAAAAATCGTATATTGACAATTCAAATTTCTTAACAAGAAGAGTGCATCAAATAAACATTCAATATTTTAAAACGCCATACGGAGAATTGATTTTGGGTTCTTTTAAAGATAAACTTTGCTTGGCGGATTGGCGATACCGAAAAACGCGAAAAACGATTGATGCAAGAATACAAAAAGAACTTTCGGGAGAATACGTTGAAGAAGAAACCGATATTACAAAACAAACAAAATTACAACTTAACGAATATTTTAAAGGTAAACGAAAAGAATTTACAATTCCGCTTCTTTTTGCAGGTACGGATTTTCAAAAAAAAGTTTGGAATGCACTTTTAAAAATCCCATACGGAAAAACAGAAAGTTATTCGGGTCTTTCAAAAATTTCGGGTAATGAAAAAGCCGTTCGTGCCGTTGCATCAGCAAACGGTGCCAATGCCATATCAATCATTGTTCCTTGCCACAGAGTTATCGGTTGCAAAGGTGATTTGGTCGGTTATGCCGGCGGTTTACAAACAAAAAAGAAATTATTAAATTTGGAAGGTTACAGAAAAGACGGGCAAATTGAATTGTTTTAAAAGAGATAACTTTCAATTTTATTCTTTTTCATATAATTTTGTAACATAAATCGCAAAACACATAAAGGTGCTGTACAATTCCATATATATAGTTCCAAAATATAAACATCCTAATTTACCTGAATACAAGCACGAAACTGAAATTGTCTAAAAAGCAGAAAACTAAGTCATTACGAACTCGTTTCGGAATCTTAATTTGTTAAATATCAGTCTCTTTAAAGATACTGAAACGAGTATGACAAAATATTGTTTTTTAGACAACTTCAGCATAAAACATTATACTTTATTATAATTTTTTCAAAACACCGGTACGTTCATTAAATTCATTAATTAATTCATCCCAACGATTCATTTGATTAAAAATCGAATTCCAAATATTTCGATCATACCAAAGTTGACTCAAATCTTCAGAATCTTTGGCTTGTTGCTCAATCCAAGTATAATATTTCAAGTTATGAACAGCTTTTCTGTCTTGATAATTTAATTCTTTCATATTATCGGTTTGTTGACCGAAAATACATTTTTCAAAATCCTTAGCTGCTTGTAATTCAGTATATTTTCCTCTTTCGTCTTCCAATTCTTGAATTCTTGATTTATACATATCAGAACTGTCGGTGGCAACGGTAACGATTATATCATCTGAAGTCATTTCAAAATATTTTGCGGTTTTAATTGCCGAAAGCAAATTACCGATACTTGAAATTCCGAGTAAAGGAAGTTCATCAATAATTTCTTGAGCCACACCTTGTGATTTAAGATATTTATGTCCTTCGGGTTCATTGAAAAGACGTAAAAGTCGCATCGGATCTTCATCATCAATTGCCGTAACTGCATCAGTATTTTTCACATTATGTATCCAAGGAATATGCTTATCTCCTATACCTTCAATTCGGTGTGCCCCGAAACCGTTTCTTAAAATTGTAGGACATTGCAAAGCTTCCGAAGCTACAACTTTAATATGCGGAAATAAAGTTCGCAAATAATCGCCTGCAGCAATGGTTCCTGCCGAACCGGTTGCCGAAACATAAGAAGCAAAACGACTGTTATCGGTTTTTAATAAATTATAAACTTCTTCAATAGCATCTCCGGTTATGTTGTAATGCCAAACCGAGTTTCCGAATTCGTCAAATTGGTTAAAAATAACCACATCATCTCGCGTTCTGCGAAGTTCCCAACATTTATCATAAATTTCTTTAACGTTGGATTCGCTGCCCGGTGTTGCAATAACCGTTGCTTCTGCCTTATCTTTAAGCCAATCAAATCGTTCTTGACTCATTTCTTCCGGAAGAATGGCAATGGCTTCGGTATCCATTAATTTACTGTCGAAAGCACCGCCGCGGCAATAATTTCCGGTTGAAGGCCAAACGGCTTTATGATAGGAAGGGTCAAATTCGCCGGTTGTAATTCGGGGAGCCAAGCACCCGTATGCAGCGCCGACTTTATGAGATCCTGTAGGAAAATATTTTCCTACTAATAATACTATTCGAGCATCAACACCCGTAATTTCTTTCGGAAGTTCAATATAATTTGGTTTTCCGAATAAACCGCCATATTCTTTCGCTTCGTTTTTCCAAGTTATTCTGAAAAGATTTAAGGGATTAAAATCCCATAATCCGATATTTTTTAATTCGTTTTTTATCTTATCGGGAATTAATTCCGGATTTTTTTGTTGTGCAAAAGTCGGAAGTATAATTCCGTGTTTGCGATACCTTTCTACGGCATTTTCTAATGCTTTTTCGTTTGTTACTTTGTTTATTAATTGTATCATATTTGTTAATTAG
>JAOZQB010000253.1 GCA_029932445.1 Bacteroidales bacterium
TCATTGATTTTTTCTTCGGTATAACTATTTTCGTAAACGGCATCAACGGCTTCGCGATAGCATTCTGCGGTTGTTTTAACATATTCGGCAGGACGTGCACGACCTTCTATTTTTAAAACTTTTACGCCGGCATCTAAAATTTTATCAATAAAATTAACGGTCATTAAATCTTTGGGCGACATTATGTATTCATTATCGATTTCAAGCTCGAAACCGGTTTCTTTTTCGGTTACGATATACGATTTTCTGCAGGTTTGCAAACAAGCCCCTCTGTTTGCCGACGAGTTTTGTTCATGCAAACTCAAATAACACTTTCCGGATATTGCCATACACAAAGCGCCGTGGGCAAAAATTTCGATACGAATCAGGTCTCCCGAAGGTCCTTTTATTTGCTCTTTTTCAATGGTTTCGGTAATTTGTTTTACTTGTTTAAGACTTAATTCTCTTGCCAAAACCATAACATCGGCAAAGTGCGAGTAGAATTTTAATGTTTCGATATTGCTCACATTCACTTGTGTAGAGATGTGAATTTCAATATTTTGTGAGGAAGCATAATTAATAACGGCTTGGTCGGAAGCAATGACGGCAGAAACTCCGGCATTTTTTGCAATGTCAATAATTTGTTTCATTAAATTAATGTCGTAATCGTAGATTACGGTATTTACGGTAAGATAGCTTTTAACATTATTTTCGTTGCATCGTTTTACGATTTCTTTCAAATCTTCGGTTGAAAAATTATTGGTTGATTTGGCACGCATATTCAGTTGCTCAATTCCGAAATAAACGGAATTTGCTCCGGCATTAATTGCTGCTGCCAGCGATTCGAACGAACCGACAGGTGCCATTATTTCTATCTCTTCTCGTCTGTATTTCACTTAGTTGATGTTTGTTATTATTCAGGTAAACTGTCCCAAATTTCTATATCATCAATCCACTGATATTTCGGATTCGCATCGCCGTATATTTGAGTTAACATTATAAAATCAATCGGTTTTGAATGCCTTGTTGTCGGTCCGTAATGATCGCCCACAACTTGTCCGTTAATTTTCCAGAGTGCTCTGCCGTCATCGCCTTCACTCCAATGCCAGTAGAATTCAGTTAAAAACCATTTATTTAAAGGAACGGGAATATTTCTGTTGTCGATTTCCCAAATTGCATGAGTCGGATTTTTATCTCCTTGCCAATGCCAATAAGGAATTCCGTCTTCATCCGTATAGATAAATGCAATTAATCTGAATCCCAAGCCTATTGCATAGCTTTTTGTTTTATATTCAAAAATTGCACGCCATTTATCTTTTTGCATTGAACTTGCACTGTCAATTTTCATCCAATATTTAACGTATAAATCTTTAGTGCCGTCTGCAATATCCAGGATTTCGTAGGGACATTGTGTTATGCCAATGTCATAATGTTCTGCATTATAAAGAGCGTTTGTCGTATCTCCGTTATGACCGATAACTGATTGAATTTCATTTTCCAATGCTTGAAAATTATCATCATCAATAAAATGCAAACCGCCGGTATTGGCACCCAAGATATTAATCGGCCAACTAAATCCTGTTTCAGTATCTGTTCCTTTAATAAGTTGAAAGTTACCGATTGGTGTATCTTCATTCGGCGGATCTAAAAATACGCCGTCTTCAAATCCGGATTTGAATAAAAGCGTCGCCTGCGAAGGAATGTCATTCGGCGATTCTTTTTTACAAGAAATATTAATTATTATCAGAATGCTTATTACTAATACGATTGTTCTTTTCATTTTTTAATGTTTAGGATTATTTATAAATACATACTTGATACAACGAATTATAACAGCTTATATTATTGTTGCTTCCGGCATTTATTTCTTTGTTGCACCGATATAGCGGTATAATAAGTTCCAATATTGCCGGTCTCCGACATCATATTTTAATCCTAAGTAATTCAACAATCCCAACTTTGTTTTATGAGCAACAACCATATTCAGTTTCGGGATGACGGTAATAAATTGTCCGCCGTAGCCGGTTGCAGAATATGCACCTTCAAAAACAGGATCGTGTTTAATATTATCAACAATCCACCACATATAACCGTAGGAAAATTGAAAAGGACTTAATCGGTCTCTTCCGTATCGTCTATTTACCGTGTCAACCGGCGTAACAGTTGTTGTTATTTTTTTAATCCAATCTTTCGAAACGATTTGTTTTCCGTTTCGGTTACCGTTGTTGAGCATTAATTGACCGATTTTTGCCATATCTCTTGTCGAAAGATAGATGTGATAAGCAGGATATTGTGATTTTTGTTTATCGTATTTTTTATGTTGGTTTTTTATGTTCCAATCTTGAAAACCTAAAGGTTTTGCTAATTGTTCCTCAATTTCTTCATAAATCGAATGACCCGTTTTCTTTTCAAAAATGTAACCGGCAACATTAAAGTCCCAATTGTTATAAACAAAATATTCTCCGTGTTTTACACTGCCTCTTTTCAAAATGTTTTTCTTATCATAACCTTCGTTTGCAGCAATGTGGAATACACCCGAACGTGCCGTAATGATATCGTTAACGGTTGCTTCCTTTTCTCGAGGTAATAATCCGTCTTTTTCATCAATTCCGAGCTCTCCGATTGTTTGTTGCAAATCAATTGTTCCGTTTTCTGCATATTTCCCGTATAAAATACTTAAAACACTTTTTCGACAAGAGGCGATATAGCTTACTTCTTTAATATTTCCGTATTTGTAGAGAATTTTGCCGTTTTGCAGTATTAACATTCCGGTTGTTGCAAGATTCTTCTTTAAAAAATCCGTTAATGAATCAGACCATTCTTGTGTAAATCTTGTATTTTCTAAAGATAAATTTTTCTCAAAAGGAACCCCTGAAAATTCAGCATTGTGAATTACGCAACCTGAAAAAACAATAAGAATACTGATAATTACAGGTATTTTTTTCATTAATTAAGAATTTTTCCTCTTTTTCGGAAATCTTACAACAGAAATCGATATCAGAGATAAATTAACAAGAAATATGTGTTAACTTGTTTAAAAACTGTTTTTTCAAAAATAAATTACTAAACTACGATTGAAACTGCTTCAAAAATCGCAAATCATTTTCAAAAAACAGGCGTAAATCTTTTATGCCGTATTTCAACATTGCAATTCGTTCTATGCCCATTCCGAAAGCAAAACCGGTATATTTTTCACTGTCGATATTATTGGCTTCCAATACGTTGGGATCAACCATTCCGCAACCGAGAATTTCAAGCCAGCCGGTGTATTTGCAAACATTACAACCTTTTCCGCCGCAAAGCGAACAAGATACGTCAACTTCAGCCGAAGGTTCGGTAAACGGAAAATAGGAAGGGCGCAGGCGAATTTTTGTTTCGTGTCCGAAAAATTCTTGTGCAAAATATTCCAATGTTTGTTTTAAATCGGCAAAAGATACGTTCTCGTCAATGTAAAGACCTTCGATTTGGTGAAAAATACAATGTGCTCTTGCTGAAATGGCTTCGTTTCTGAAAACACGTCCGGGTGAAATGGTTCGAATAGGCGGTTTTTGAGAATCCATCACCCTCACCTGAACTGAAGAGGTGTGTGTTCGTAATAAAATATCCGGATTTTTTTCAATGAAAAACGTATCCTGCATATCCCTTGCCGGATGCTCGGGCGGAAAATTTAATGCTGAAAAAACGTGTAAATCATCTTCAATTTCAGGACCTTCGGAAATTGTAAATCCCAAACGCATAAAAATTTC
>JAOZQB010000254.1:0-2180 GCA_029932445.1 Bacteroidales bacterium
TTAAATTCACGTTGCCACAAAATTCCGTTTTGCGGATGCAATACCCAGTGATTTTCTTTCGGGAAATAGAGCATTTTTGCAGGTACGCCTTTCAGTTTAGCGGCATCAAAGGCACTGAAACCTTGCGAGTCCAAAATTCTGTAATCTCTGCCGCCGTGAATAACCATAATAGGAGTATCCCATTTATCAACAAATTTATGCGGCGAGTTTACATAACTCCTTTGGGCAATTTTATTGTTTTTTTCCCACGGTGCACCGCCGAGATCCCAATTTGCAAACCACAATTCATCCGTTTCGGTGTATTGTGCTTCAAGATTAAAAATACCGTCGTGTGCTATAAATGCTTTAAAGCGTTTGTTATGATTTCCGGCTAACCAATATACCGAAAATCCGCCGTAGCTGGCACCGATAGCACCCAAACGATTTTCGTCAATAAAAGGTTCTTTTTTCAAAGCATCAATAGCCGAAAAATAGTCTTTCATATTTTGTCCGCCGTAGTCGCCGCTTATTTGCTCGTTCCAAGCTTGTCCGAAACTCGGCAAACCTCTTCGGTTGGGAGCAACAACAATATAACCGTCGGCAGCCATCATTTGGAAATTCCAACGATACGACCAAAATTGACTGACGGAAGATTGCGGTCCGCCTTGGCAATACAACAATGCCGGATATTTTTTGTTTGCATCGAAATGCGGCGGATAAATAACCCATACTAACATGTCTTTATTGTCGGTCGTTTTTACCCAACGTTCTTCAACTTTTGCAAGTTCTAATTGATCTAAAACATTTTTATTAACAGAGCTGATTTGCGTTTCTGTTCCTTCATTATTTACGGCAAAAATTTCGGTCGGCATCGACATGGATTGTTTTGTTGCAATTAATTTATCGGATAAAACTGCAACCGAACGATAATTATGGTCGCCTTGTGTTATTGCTTTAATGTCGTTACTTTGCAAATTCAATTTATATATTTGAAAACGTGCATGATAATCACTGATAAAAAAGATGTTTTCGCCTTTTGCATCCCAAGTTAAACTACCGGCATTTTGATCAAAGTTTTCGGTATAATCTTTCTTCTCTTTGGTGTTGAAATCGTAAATAAATAATCTGTTTTTATCCGATTCGTAACCGTCTCGTGCCATACTTGTCCAAGCAATTTTGCTTCCGTCGGGCGAGAAAACGGGTGCTTTATCGTAACCGTTCATGCCTTCGGTAAAATTTTCGGTTTCTTTGGTTTCAAGATTATAAAAATAAATATCGGAATTTGTTGAAAGGGTGTATTCAACACCTTTTTTCTTAACGCAAGTGTATGTAACGGTTTTTCCGTCAGGGCTCCAATTGATTTCTTCCAAACCGCCGAAAGGTTTCAGCGGCGAATCAAATTCTTCGTCTTTCATAATATCAATTCCTTCGGAAAGGGAATTTTCGTTAAAATCGGCAACGAAAATGTGACTGTAACCGTCTGTCCAAGTATCCCAATGGCGATACATCATATCGGTAATGATACGAGCATTTGCTTTGGGCAAATCGGGATATTCGTCAACAACGGTTTTTATCGAATTCACTTCTTTTGTGTAAAGAATTTTAGTTTGGTCGGGTGCGAATTTAAAACCGGTTATTCCGTCTTCAATGTCGGATATTTGTTTTCTGTCGCTGCCGTCGGCATTAATTTTAAACAGTTGCATTCCGTTGTCTGCGGAAGTCATAAAATAAATTGATTTACCGTCTTTGCTCCATACAGCATTGTATTCACCTTTTGCGGTTTTTGTAATTTGTGTCATTTCACCGCCTTCGGCAGGCATGGTATAAAGTTCGCGATTTCCTTTATCTTCCGGAATGTCGTAATAAGTAATTCCGAAAAGCAAAGTTTTTTCATCCGGAGAAACCTGAACATCGCTTAATCGTCCGAAAGACCACAAAACTTCCGGAGTCATCACGTCGCTTTCGAGTTTTAATTCCGGTTTACCGATTATTTTTCCATCGGCATTTTGCTCGTTTTTTACATTATTTTTGTCTGTACAAGACATAAATATTAAAATTAGTGAGAATAAAAATATTAATTTTTTCATAAGAATTTAATTTAGAAATTTTGAGTAAAGGTATTAAAAAAAGACAAACAATTTTTCATTTTTCGTATGCCTTTTTATGAAAACGCTTGTAGAGACAGCTTGCGATTGTCTCAT
>JAOZQB010000254.1:2280-3725 GCA_029932445.1 Bacteroidales bacterium
TTGTCTCATTAATACATGTGTCTCGATGCGCCTGTCTCTTTTTTGGTTCGTATCCGTGCCACTCTGCAGCGTGGCACGGTATTGTGTGAGCTTGTTTCAAAAGTTTGTTTTGTTATGCTGAACTTGTTTAACTTCGTTGAGCTTTCAGGTTCAGCATCTATATAAACAGTTAAAATTCTTCAAGATAAGATTCTGAAATAAATTTGCTTCGCAGAGCCTTTCAGGGTTCAGAATGACATCTTTATATACTTTTGAGACAGTTTCGTCTTTCATTTTATTTCCCACTCAAAACCGTCTTTTTTATCTTTTACGATAATACCGATTTTATTCAGTTCGTCTCTTATTTTATCGGAAGTTGCAAAATCCTTATTTTTCTTTGCTTCAAGACGAATATTCAAAAGAAGATTAACGGCTTGCTCAAATTTCTCATCCGAACCGGCAGTTTCTTTTTCGACTTTCAAACCTAAAATGTCAAAAACCAACAACTTATAGAACGATTGTAATTCTTTTAAATCTTCTTTACTGATTGTTTCGTCATCGGTATTAATTTGATTAATCATTTTAATGCCGTCAAATAAATGAGCAATTAAAATCGGTGTGTTTAAATCATCATTCAGAGCTTTAAAACATTTTTCTTTTAAGGTGTTTATCTCAATACTTGATTTTGCTGTAGGTTTTAATTTTTTTAAAGTTTCCAAACCGTTAAATAAACGTTGCAGACCTTTTTCTGATGCCTGCAGTGCTTTGTTTGAAAAATCAAGCGTACTGCGATAATGTGCTTGCAAAATAAAAAAACGAACAACCATGGGGCTGTAAGCTTTTTCCAATTTATCATGCTTTCCGGAAAATAATTCGTCCAGCTTTATAAAATTTCCGAGCGATTTGCTCATTTTTTGTCCTTCAATGGTAATCAGGTTGTTATGCATCCAATATTTTACGGCATCTTCGCCTTTTGCTGCTTTGGATTGTGCTATTTCGCATTCGTGATGCGGAAACTGCAAGTCCAAACCGCCGCCGTGAATATCGAATTTATCACCGAGATATTTGGTGCTCATAACTGAACATTCGAGATGCCAGCCCGGAAATCCGTTGCTCCATTCGGATGGCCATCGCATAATATGTTCCGGTTCGGCTTTTTTCCATAAAGCAAAATCAAAGGGGTTTTTCTTTTCGCTTTGTCCGGTAAGTTCGCGTGTGTTTGTTTGTAAATCTTCCAGTTTTCTCCCGGAAAGTTTGCCGTAATTATTGGTTTGTGAATATTTTTCAACATCAAAATACACCGAACCGTTAACTTCATAAGCAAAACCGTTTTTTAAAATTTGTTTTGCCATTGCCTCTTGTTCTATAATATGTGCGGATGCATGCGGTTCAATACTTGGCGGTAATGTGTTTAGCTCATCCATGTTGCGATGATAATTATTCGTATATTTTTGAACAATTTCCAT
>JAOZQB010000255.1 GCA_029932445.1 Bacteroidales bacterium
CATTCAATTTTTTTATTGAAAGATGCACGACTTGAAAATTTCGTAAACAGGAAACCGTGATGTTTTTATTAACCATATTACAACAAGCACTTACCATTACAATATTTGTTTTAGTAATGATGATTGTCATTGAATATATTACGATTCAATACAAAAGGAAATCAAAAAATCAGTTGCCTTCGAACCCGTTTATTCAAATATTATTTGCTGTTTTTATGGGTTTGATTCCCGGATGTTTGGGAACTTATGCCGTTGTTTCATTGTACATTCACGGTTCGTTGAGTTTGGCAGCATTAACAGCAGCATTTGTGGCAACTTCGGGAGATGAAGCATTTATTATGTTTTCAATGATTCCCGGAACAGCTTTAAAATTAATGATTATAATTTTGATTATTGCTGTTGTTGCGGGAATTATAACACACTATGTATCAAAAGGAAAAATGTATGGCGGAAAATCTGCACAATATCAATTTATTCATTCGGAAGAACCGAAATGCCGTTCTCATAATTTTAAAATATTGCCGAAACAACTGATAAATATGATTTGGCAGAGAGCCGTAATCGTACTTTTCGGTTTGTTTTTTTTAGTTATTTTAATATTTTTCGGAGATGCTCATGAACACGGATTTCATATTATCGAACAAGCAGAAGAACATGCTAAACAAAGCGGATGGGGATGGGAGCGTATTATCTTTTTTATTGTTACGATTATCGGTCTTTTTATTGCAATTACGGTTACCGATCATTTTTTGAAAAAACATTTATGGGCTCATGTAATAAAAAAGCACTTTTTGAGGTTATTACTTTGGACTTTTGCAACTTTTTTCGTTCTGCATTTTTTGAATGAATATGTTGATCTGAACGAATTAATTAAAGGAAATGTTTACATCGTTCTGTTTATAGCTGCCTTAATCGGTATGATTCCCGAAAGCGGACCCCATATTATTTTCATCAGTATGTTCGCAACAGGTTTAATTCCGTTCCCGGTTTTATTAACAAATTCGATTGTTCAGGACGGTCACGGTTCCATCCCGTTATTGGCGGAATCCGGAAAAAGTTTTATTGTTGTGAAACTGATTAATTTTGCGACAGGCTTATTTTTCGGTTATTTATTATTATTTTTAACATAAATTTATTAAAAAAGAAATCATGAAACACCCATTGTAAAGATTTTTAAACCCAAGTACATGATTAACGCAGCCGGCAAGTAAATAACGGATTGCTGATTCGTTCCATGTGCTGCACAAAATATAAATAATAAAAGTATAGAATTAAACAAGTTGCTGAATATTAATTACTTACAAAAATACAAACACATGAAAAAGTATCTTATTTTATTATTAATACCGTTGTTTTTTGCATGCGGCAAAAGCAAAGAAGAAATCAGATTGGAAAAACAAGTTGACAGTTTAAAAAGTATAACGTCTGAAGATCAAGAATCTATTACATCGTATTTGAAAACATTTAATGAAATTCAAGAAAATATTAATGCCATTAAAGAAAAAGAAAATATTATTACAACTAAAACTGTTGGAGATAATGAGCTGGAAGATACTGATGTAGAAGCAATTAATAACGACATTTTGGCGATTTACGAAATGATGCAGGAAAACAAAAAGAAGCTTGTATATTTAAGATCAAAATTAAATAAGTCAAATTCAAAAAATTCCGAACTTAAAAAAACCATTCAACTCTTGAATGCTAATGTTGTTCAAAAGGATATTGAATTGGCTGATTTAAGAACAAAATTAGAACAAAAGAATATTGATATCTCAGGATTAAATGCCAAAATTGATTCATTAAATCAAGATTTTAATGAACTTACTTTAGAAAACGAAAGTAAAGATGTGATTATAGAGTCACAAGAAACTCAAATGAATACGGCATTCTATATTATTGACAGTAAGAGAAATTTAAAAGAGAAAGGAATTTTAGAATCAGACGGCGGATTTATAGGTATCGGGAGCAATACAAAAGTGAAACTTAAAGAATCGGAATTTAAGCAGATTGATATAAGAGACAGTTTGGAGTTTTCTTTGAATAATGCCAGAAAGGTTCAATTGATTACAGATCATCCTGACGGATCATTCAGATTTGAAAAAGCAACAAACGGGAATTATAACAAATTAATTGTTACTAATCCGGATAAATTTTGGAAAATGTCGAAATATTTGGTAATTTCCGTAAAATAATCAATGATTGATACGATGACTCGAAGTCATCGTATCATTTCTTTAGACATTAAAGATTGCCCAAATAAGATAAGCTGCATAGAGAAAAATCAAAAAACTACCGAAAATTTTTCCGACTTTCCATCTGTTAATCATAAAAAAGAAAAGTACAATTAGGATGGATGCCAATAAAAAGTAAACGGATTCTTCTATATTTTCTGCATGAATTGATACCGTTCCGCCTGAAAAAAAGATAATTAAAAGAAACGGTAAGCCCAGCCCGATTAAAATATCAAAAATATTTGAACCGACGGCATTGCTTATTGCCATTCCGCCTCTGCCTTGTTTAGCAACAACGACAGATGAAATTAAATCCGGAACGGATGTTCCTGCAGCTAGTACGGTTAATGCAATAATTGTTTCCGAAATTTCTGCAATTCGAGCAATCTGAACGGCACTTTCTACTAATAACCAACTGATTCCGGCAATAAAAATAATTGAAATAAAAAAAACGGGAATATGGTATTTAATCGGCGGAAAAAATAAGTTTATCATATAATCAATCGGTCTTACAAGTTTTTGAAAGAACGTTTTTTCAGTTTTAGAGTTATTTTTTTGAGTTTCTGTAATTACATCATCATCAGGGTCCTTATATTTAAATATTTTTCGCCATTTTACGACAATCAATACATAAATTAAATATATACCGATTAATAATCCTGATTCCGAATAAGTTACCTTTCCGTCAATTAATGTTAAAAGTAGCAGAATAACAGCAACAGCGTAGAAGAATAAGTCACGTAAAACAGCCTGTTTTGCAATTACGGCTTTTCTAACAAAAGCTGAAACACCGATAATAGCCAATAAATTAAACAAAGCTGAACCGACGATATTTCCGATACCTACAGCTTCATGGTCGCCGGGACGAAAAACTGCAAATAACGCAACAAATAATTCGGGAGCACTTGACCCGACAGCCATTAGGGTAGCTCCTGCTGCATCGTTTGACATTTTTAGTTTTTCTGCAATTTGATCTAAGGCAGCAACGAAATAATCATCAACAATTTTTGCTAATAGGTAAAATGAAAGTACTAAAACAAAGATGTAGAAGAAAAGCATAAAAATAATTATTCGGGTTCACAAATTTTAATATCTTAAAATCATCGGATATTAATCAAATTGTTTAATAATTCCGGTTATTTCCGCTACTTTTTCATTAAGTAAATTATTAGATTTTGCCTCTACCAACATTCTTAAGTAGGGTTCCGTATTTGATGGTCTGATATTAAACCACCAGTCGGGATATTCAACGCGATATCCGTCAAAATCATAAAAAGCCGTTGGTTTTTCATGATTTAAATAAAAATCTTTTACGGCATCCATGGCTTCTTTTTTCTTTTCAAGTTTGAAATTAATTTCACCTGAATTATTATAAGCAGTAATCTTTGCAATCATTTCCGAAACATTAATTCCTTTTTTCTTATTTTCTGCAATCACATCTAAAAAAATCAAACTTGCCAAAAGACCGGAATCCGAATAATAAA
>JAOZQB010000256.1 GCA_029932445.1 Bacteroidales bacterium
AAAAGCGATTAAGCGTTTGAGAACAACCTCTCGAAGCAATCCTTTGAAAAAATATCTCGGATAATATATTAACCGAAATTAAAAAAACCCGCATTTTATAAATTTGCGGGTTTTTTATTTTTGAAACAGATTTTATTTAATAATTAATTTAGCTGTTTCGCTGTGTTTCATATCCGAAACTTTAATAAAATAAACACCGCTTTTTAAATTGCTTACATCTATCGTGTTATTATCTTTCATATTAAATGCAGTAACTGTTTTTCCGGTAATATCAATAATTGTTAAATCAACTTGAGAATTATTAAAAGATGATAAATCAACATTTATTTCTTCCGTTGCCGGATTGGGATAAACAGACAGTGCATTTTCATTTTCAACAGTATTTATACCCGCAGAAATTGTTTTATTTTTGAAATAATAAATTGTTCCGGGATAAGTACCGATAAAAGCATCTTCATCTCCGTCATTATCAATATCCGTAAAAGCAATTCCGGGTAAATACATTGTTAAATTAAGCGGATTGGCATTGCCGTATTGAGCTTCAAAATCAGGAGTATCGGCACTTCCTTTATTTTCGGCATATAAAACTTCCCATTGTCCAATCTCAACATCAACACCGCCGGCAAATAAATCATAATCTCCGTCATTGTCAACATCCGAAAATTCGGGTAATAAATAATACCAAGTATCCGGAAGTGTAACGGGACTTGTTTCTTCCGAAAATGCGGGTGCAGAGGCAGAGCCGGTATTTCTGTAAAAAATTAAGCCCGGAGTCTGTACATCACCAAAAAAGAAATCTAAATCACCGTCATTATCAATATCTACAAAATCATAATCTAAAATATAATATGAAGAAGATAATGCATCCAAAGGATTATCAACTCCTGTTTGTTCCGTATAAGCAGCATTATCAGCTGATCCGGTATTTTCAAAATATCTGAAAGGGCTGGTGTAACCGCCTGTAAACACATCTTGATCACCGTCATTATCAATATCAACAAATTTTAATACAGGAATAAAAGAAGGAGATTCAACAGCATTAAGCGGATTATCAGCCCAAGCTTGTTTTTCAAAAGCAGGAGTTTCGGCAGTACCTGTATTTTTATAATAGGCATATTTAAATGCTCCGGCAGTTTCATTATAAATACCGACAAACATGTCAAAATCACCGTCATTGTCAATGTCAACGAAATCGGGCATTGCATAATAAGTTGAATCAATACCGCCGCTTGTATTTTCAAAAATTGCGGAATTTAAGGTCCCCGTATTTTTGTAGTATTCAATTCCTGAATAACTGCCGAAAAGTAAATCCAAATCACTGTCAGCATCCAAATCAATTAAATCCGGTATAGGTATATAATTATCAATATTATCAAAAGGATTAGAACTTCCCGTAATTTCAACAAAATAGGGATTTGTGTTATTTCCTTGATTTTCATAATAACGATTCCCGTTAATCAGAGCATCAAAATCATTATCTCCGTCAAGATCTTTTAATAACATATTGTTTAATGAACTATTAAACGTGACATCAAATAATGAAGAAGCATCTTCCGGAGTAAAAGTCGGATTTTCGGCATCACCGGTATTTCTGTATAAATAAGGATTGTTGTTATAAGTATTAATAAAAACATCCAAATCTCCATCGTTATCAATATCGGCAAAACCCAATTTACGCATATACATCGGATTAATACCGTTTAAAGGATTATCCGAGCCGGTTTTTTGAACAAAATAAGGATTTGTTGCATTTCCGACATTTTTAGCAAAGAAGAAATTGTTATTGTTCTGATCAGTTAGAAATACATCTAAATCACCGTCATTGTCAATATCAACAAAGCTCATATACGGTGTATCTCCGAAAAATATTCCGTCAGCCGGATTATTCGGACCGTATTGTTCTTCAAGAATTGCATGGGTATTATTTCCGGTATTTTTATAATATTTAATCGTATAAATCCCGTTGTTTTGATAAGTCGAAAAAACATCCAAATCCCCGTCATTATCAATATCGGCATAAGCTGCACTATTTGCATAGGAAATGATATTGCCTTCAAAAGGATTTGTTCCTGCAAACGGATTATCGGAGCCGGTCATTTGCATAAAAATATCCGATTCATAAGCTTTTACACCATTTGAAGGAGATTTGAATTCTTGTTTAAAAAGTCCTTTACGGGGAATTTTTTGAGCATCGGCAGTTCCGCTTGCAAGTATCAAAGACATTGTTGCACCGGCTGTTGCCAATTTTAAAAGATTTTTAAGTCGTAACAGTTTTTCGTATAATTTTCGTACACGATAAACCAAAGAACGTTGTTTGCTTTTGGTCAATTGATAAAAAGAGCCTGTTTTAATCTTTTTATCAAGACGTTTACGAAGCTTTTTATACTTCGTTCCGGTTTCCCGGAATTCTCTTAAAGTAATTGTGTTCATAATATCAGAATTTAATTAGTAAATGTTATTATTTAGTTTGTTCCTTTACAGCCCAATAGCTGTCTTTTGGGCTGGTAATTGCAATGTTTACGGAAGAATGCTGAGGGTTAATAATATTCGGACGTATAATATTCGGTATTATTTTTACATCATAAATTTCATCAACGCTGTTTTCATACATTATATTTCCTGCGATACTTCCGGTAGGCAGGTGAACAATTATTACGCCTGCTTTTTGCGATTTTTTTGCAATCGGTAAATCTTTAAAAGCGGAAGTCGTATGTCTTAATTTTGAATGCCCGATAAATAAATAATCTCCGATTTTATCCATTCCTCTCAGAAAGTAGTCAAATTTTGTAATTGTCTCGTAAGTTCCTTTATTAATGTCAATTTTAATTAATTCGCCGGCAGCCGAAAGCAGAGCATACAATTTATTATTATATATTCTCGGAGAATGCGGCATTGCCAAATTTTGCAGAATAATTTCATTCGAATTTACATCAATAATAATTCCGCCTTTAAGTTTGTTTTCACGCCATCCGCCTCTTGAATTTGTTTCACCCAAAGCAGTAACATATTTAATGTCATTTCCTTGCATTGCCATTCCGTTTAAGTGGCATCTGTCTTCGGGAGCGAGTTCCGAAATAAATTTCGGTTTCCAAACCGGTGTAAAACTGTAATTATCATCAATTTTTGAAAGACAAGAAAATAAGGTGTTTACGGAAATTAAATGATTCTCTGTCCAATTTAAATCGTGAAGTGACAGTTGGCCGGTATAAAAAGTTGAACGCGGCATATAAAGAGCATCATAAACATTAGGTTTCGGCGGGTAGGTTTTTGCCATAGAAGAAGTATTTGCAAGGATATGCAAATCTGATTTACAGGCAACGGCCATTTTATTATCTTTTACGGCAACACCCATAGCACCTTCAAAAGTTCTTGCTATTTGTACTAATTTATCCGGCTTGGGAGCACTTAAAAATACAACTTTTCCGGCTTGATAGGTGCTTATCGCAATTGTGCATTGTAAATTATAAAGAATTTCCGGAACTTCCGGACTGAATTGTGAAGTAAACGGAGCTAAGGGTTTCTTGTGTTGATTCATTATTAATTTTTACTTTATGTTTATACAAACATAGGATATTTCGACAGGGAAAAAAACTTATTTTACTTTTTATGTTTTACTTTTGATGAAATAACAATTCTCATTTATTATTGTTCCGCAAAACCCAATACCAAAACACTGACTTTTACATTTTCGTTTTTT
>JAOZQB010000257.1 GCA_029932445.1 Bacteroidales bacterium
AAATTCTTTTTATTTATCCGTCTTTTTCAACCTTTGTTGAGAAAGATTATATTTCATTAATAAAAAAAACTGAGATAATACCATATGCCTATCATCCTGAAAAGAAGATTTTGTATTTTATATATGAATTATTAAAGTTAAAAATATTTTTAATTAAAAAGATTCGAAAAACAGAGATCATTTATTGTTGGTTTGCAGATTACCACTCTGTTTTACCGATGCTTTTCGGAAAAATATTTAACAAAAAGAGGATTCTTATTGTCGGCGGAAATGATGCCGTAAGTGTTCCCGAAATAAAATACGGTATTTTTTATAAAAGGGGATTTAGGCGATTGAGTGCAAAATTAACGTATAAATTTTCTTCTTTAATATTACCTGTTCATAAAAGTTTAATTCAAGGTATTAATTATTATGCCGATAATACCGGTTTAAAAACCGGTTTCCTGAATTATGTTAAAAAAGTGAAAGCCGACATTTTTGAATTGCCGACAGGCTATGATAAAAATAAATGGAAATTAAAAAACGGAATAAAAAAACAACAAGCGGTATTAACGATTGCAAGTGTAAAGAATTTAAAAACCTATAAGTTAAAAGGGTTTGATTTATATACAAATGTTGCCCGTAAATTGCCTGAAATAAAATTTATTATTATTGGTGTATCCTCGGAAATTCATGAATTTATAAAAAAAGATAAACCCGAAAATTTAATTGTGCATGAATATATTGAAAATAGCCGTTTGGTTGATTATATGGCTGCTTCTAAAGTATATTGTCAATTTTCTTTAAGTGAAGGTTTGCCCAATGTGCTTTGTGAAGCAATGCTATGTGAATGTATTCCTGTCGGTTCGGATGTAAACGGTATACCGGACGGTATCGGCACTAACGGGTTTATATTGAAAGAAAGAGACGTAAACCAAGCAACGGAATTGGTAAAAAAAGCATTGATGTCGGATGCTGCATTGGGTAAAAAAGCCAGACAACATATTATTGATAATTATTCACACGAAAAAAGGGAAGAATCTTTATACAAATTATTAGATTTATAGTTTAAATGAGAAAAACATACAAAATATTCGGTAATCTCGTGCAAATTAATTTGTTAAGCGGAAATGAAATTCAAAAACAAACGCTGCTTCAACATTTTGCTTTGTATGATGAATCGGAGGAGGAAGATAGTCCGAATTTGATTATTAACATTCATAAAGGAAATATTCCCAATAAAACACAAGCGCTTAATCCTAAAATTCATATCGAAACCGAAAGAGGATTTATTAGTTCTTTTCCGAAAATGTCTGTTGGTTTTGAAAACATTAAACCGTTAAAAGCTGACCTTTCATTAGATTTTCAAAAAAAAGGAATTTTAAAATACCTTAAACGCTTATATAATATTCAATATAATACAATTGATCAACGAATTTCACAAATTTTACATGAATTAGTATTGATTCCGGCTGTTTATTTTGATCCCCGGCAATTTTTGGTACACAGTTCCGCTTTCAAAAAAAACAGCGGCGGTGCCGTATTAATCGGAGGAACGGGAGGTGTAGGAAAAACTTCTTTGGAAATAGAATTATGTATGAACAGAGATTATTCGTTTATTGCCGATGATATTTCCGTGCTTGATGATGAGGGGAATATTTGGCCTAATTTATCGTTCCCGAAAATTTATGCATATAATTTAAAAAATAACGAAGATCTTAAAACACGGATTTTTAAAAACCGAAGATTGTCGGATAAACTTGCATGGAAATTAAAATATATGCTAAACGGTGCATCAGGGGTAAGACGAAATATTTCTCCCGAAGATGCTTTCGAGAAATTTGAAAAAAACAAAACTAAAATTGATAAATATTATATTTTGATTAAAACTGATGTTGAAGAAATCAGTATTCAAAAGATTAATGCACAAAAAGCATCCGAAATGTCAATATCGGTAATTCAAGCAGAATATTTTCAATTTAACAATCATATTTTATGGCATGAATTTAACTGTAATGCAATAAATAAAATACCCATACTTAAGTTGAATGATGTGCTTTTAAAATGGAAAAGCTTGTCTGAAAAGGTATTTAAAAATATTGATTGTTATGTTATTAATGTTCCGCTACATATTGACCATAAGAAGTTTGTGAAAGAAACGGCTGATATAATCGATTAGAATATGGGAATAATAGCTAAACAAGGTATAAAAAATTCAGTTTCAATTTATTTGGGTTTTTTAATCGGAGGAATTTATACGATTTTATTGGTTCCTAAAGTTTTTGAACAAAATCCCGAAGAATGGGGCTTGGCAAGATTGTTGGTTTCCATAGCAATGTTAATTGTTCCTTGGGTGCAGTTCAGTATCCCGAATACCGTAATTAAATTTTATTCAAGGTTTTCAAAAGAGAAAATCGGAAAATTTATTTTTGCCGTTTATTTTTGGTTAACGGTTTTAATTATCGTTTCATTAGTAATTGTTATTTCCTTAAAAAATATAATCCTTACCGAAAATGCAAATAGTTTATTAAGCGAAAACTATTTATTAATAATTCCGCTATTTCTGGGATATATATTGTTTGAAGTTTTTTCTGCTTTTTCACGTGTTCATTTTAAATCAGTATTACCGGTATTTTTAAAAGAATTTATATTCAGAATTTATGTTCTCACTTTAATCCTTGCATACTATTTTAGATATTTAACTTTTGACAGATTTATTTTCTTTTATGCATTTTCGTATGCCTTCATTTTTTTGATTATTGGTTTTGATTATTTTCTTTCTTTTAAGCAAAAACTTAAAATTGATTTTAATTTTTTGTTTTCAAAAGAAATGAAACCTATTTACAGATATGCTTTTTTCTTGTTATTAAGTACCGGAGCAGCAATGATTGTTTTGAATATTGATAATGTAATGATAAATAAATTTTTAAGTCTCTCTGATATTGCAATATACAGTGTTTGGTTCTATTTGGCAACAACTATATCCGTTCCTCTTCGTTCAATTAACGGAATTGCCGCCCCTGTTATTTCAAAATGTTTTACGGATAATGATACAAAAACAATAAAATCTATTTATAAAAAATCATCAATTACTCCCTTGATTATTTCAATATTAATCTTTTTTATTTTGTGGTATAATGTTGATTTAATTAAACTGTATTTCGGAGATACTTTCGGTAAAAATGAACATATTTTACTTTTTATTGCAATCGGGAATTTAGTTAATGTTGCATCCGGAGTTAACGGTACAATTATTACACTTTCCGAATATTATAAATCAGATATTGTTTTTCAGATTTTGTTAGTAGGGTTTATCATTATTACCAATCTTATCTTTATACCGCATTTTCAAATTGAAGGTGTTGCAATAGCAACGGCACTTTCTTTGATTTTAATAAATGTAATTCGACTAATTTTTGTTTCCGTAAAATTAAAAATGCAACCGTTTTCTAAGCAAACAGTTATTTTATTGGTGTTTTCAACCGGTATATTTCTTTTAAGTATGCTTTTTGGTCCGTCGGAAAATGTTTGGAATCATATAATCTATACAATGTTTTTTTCTGTTCTGTATTTGTCTTTTGTTTATTTTGTAAAGATTTCAGAAGATATAAATTCTGTTATTGACAAATTTTTATTTAGGAAAAAGAAATAATAAATTTCTAAAATCGTCTTAAATCCGAATATTCAAATTCCCATTCCGGAATTTTTAAAG
>JAOZQB010000258.1 GCA_029932445.1 Bacteroidales bacterium
TAATCAGCTGCAACTTTAGTGTTTTTACCTGTAATTATTCCCGTGTAATAACCGGAGAAATTGTATGTTCCGGACATAAAAACCTTAGTACCGTTAATATAAAAATTCAGATTATTTCCTCTTTTTTTAATCGAAAAAACATTATTTGAGTATTTTGGCTTAATTATATCTTTTCTCCAAACGGCTTTTTTAATATAGAATAATTTTGAATTCTTATAACCGTAAATTCTGTACCATCCTTCTGATGATAAATCAAAAATTAAGCTGTTTTTCCATGAAGAACTTCCCCACACAATTCCGTATCCTTGAGTTTCATCACCGGAAAGTTGCCTTATTTTGGCTTCAATATCAAAATCTTTTTTTTCGTTGATATTAATTTCTTTAAAACTCATTCGAAAGATATAGGAAGTATCGCAAGAAGCAATAAGATTTCCGTTAACAATCTTTGTATATTTATCATTCGGCCAGAAATTTGAATTATCATTGAAATTATCTCTAAATATTTCAACAGGCTGTGAAAATACAGAATAAGAAACAGCAATAAATAAACAGAAAAAAATAATTGAATTCTTACTCATTTGATTTTTTTTATCAGCTTAATAATCGTCTCAAATAATTTGTCTTTTGTTAGCGGTTTTGTTAAATATTCATCAAAGGTTTTTCCGTATTTTTTAATTTCGGAATCTATCGCATAAGCTGTTAATGCAACAATAGGAACATTTCGGTAACGCTTGTCTTTCTTAATTATTTCAGCTGTTTTAAAACCGTCTAATACCGGCATCCTGATATCCGTTAAAATGATATCGGGAATTTGATTTTCGAGAACATCAAGAATCTCCTGCCCGTTTTCAGCTTCAATAATCGTTATTCCCGTTCCTTCAATCATCGCTTTTACGAGTTCTCGATTAATAAGCATATCATCGGCATAAAGTATTGTAACAGAAGGAAGTTTAATCGTATTATCTGAAGATAACTGTTCGATATTTATATTTTCCGAATCATTAATAATCTTGACATTTCTTAAAATTATCATAAATTCCGAACCTTTATCAATTTCACTTTTAACGGAAATATCTCCTTCCATCATATCAATTAAATTTTTTGTAATGGAAAGTCCCAATCCGGTGCCTCCGAATGTTCTGATATCTTGACCTTCAGATTGACGGAAAGATTCAAAAATTGTATCTAACTGATTGGCAGGAATACCGATTCCGGTATCTTTAATTATAATCTTTAATTCAACAAGTTTATTCGATGTATATTCCGAATATACTTCCAAAGAAACAGATCCTTCATTTGTAAACTTAACAGCATTTCCTATCAAATTCAATAATACTTGACGTAATCTTACACCATCGATTTCAATGGTTTCGGGTAAAGCTTTATCTGATAAGATATTAAAACTAAGTTTTTTCTCATATATTTTAGGAGCAAATAAATCGGCAACTTCTTTTATAATATTTCTGAGATTCTCCGGCTTCTTTTGAATTCCTAATTCTCCGGCTTCAATTTTTGATAAATCTAAAATATCATTAATTAAATTAAGTAAATTATTGCCGCTTATTTGTATATTTTTAATAAAAGATTTATTTCGTTCATCCGTAATACTTTTCGATAAAATATCTGAAAACCCTATAATAGCATTCATCGGAGTACGAATTTCATGTGACATATTTGCCAAAAATTCACTTTTTAAACGATTTGCTTCCTCTGCATTATATTTAGCTTCAATTAATTCATTTTCTATTTTCTTAATTTTTGTAATATCCGTAAACGATACGATAACTCTTGAATAATCATCCTTAATAACATTAATTTTTAAAATAACATTAATAATATTTTTATACCTGTCGTAATAGCTGCTTTCTCTTTCAAATATCTTTTCATTATTAGCAAAAGCTTCCAATAAATCCCAAAAAATTTCATTCGATTGTACCGTGAAAAAATCATACATATGTGTGAACAAATATTCTTTATCAGGAACTTTAAATGATTTAAGTGCTGCCTTATTTACTCTTTTAACAATGTAATTTTCTCTTATTTTTTGAAAATAGTCGATATTCTTTTTCAAATAAGACTTAATGTCTTTAACGCCTTCATTTGTTTTTTTATCTAATATTTTTTTTATATCAAAATAATCCTCTTCCCATAGGGATACCGGATTATTATCAAAAAGATTTCTGAAACTCTCTTCACTTGAAAGCAATTTATCTTCCGCCTCTTTTTTCTCGGAAATATCAATCATCGATACTATTACTCTTTTATAATTATCTAATACAAATAATTTTAAAAAGATGTATATCGGATTACCGTAATAATCTTTCAGCGTAACTTCTTTATGAAATGTTTTTTCATTTTGAGAAAAAGCATATAATATTTCCTTAAACATTGAAAAAGAACCGTCCGTAAAAAAATGATGCGGGTTGTTATAAATATATTCTTTATTGGGTGCTTTCAGAGCTTTTAGCGTTTCGGCATTAATTTTTATCAGTTTGTAATTTTGATTGCATTGTTCGGTAAATTCATTGTTATTTTCAATAAATGCTTTAAAATCTCCGGTAATTTGTGTCTTTTTTTTATCCAATAAATTTTTTATTCCGGAATAATCTTCTTCCCAAAGCATCACCGGATTATTCTCAAATAGAGTTCTGTAATTTTCTTCACTGGCAATTAATTTTTGTTCGGCTTCATTTTCTTCTGTAATATCTCTTATAATTGAAATTGTCTCTGTATGAATCCCATTTTTAATTTCAGGAATGGCTTTAATACGAATGATTCTTTCTTCACCGTCACTTGCTCTGATAATTGATAAGGTATAATTACCACTTTCGCCTTGTGCTCTTTTCTTCTTTATTTCAGAAATAAAATTAGAGTCTTTCTTTCTCAAAAATTCAGATAAATGTCTTCCGACTAAAGTATCATTTTCCAATCCGAAAATATTATTTGCCGTTTTATTTGCTAATGTAAAAATATCTTGAGGACTATTTATGCAAACACCTTCAGAAAGGTTTTCAATTAAACTTCTGTATTTTTCTTCACTTTCACTCAGAGCTTCTTCCAATTTCTTTTGCTCACTTATATCAATTATAATTCCGTTGAAAAATTTTTCTTTTGATACCGAATCAGTCACTTGATTTGATATTATATGAAGCCAAATCCATTTATTTTTAGGCTTATTAAAATATCTGAATATTTCATTAAATATTTCTCCGGTTTGTCCTGATTGTATATTTGCATTCATTACACGTTCATAATCATCTTTATGAACATTTTTAAACCAGTTTTTAAAAATTTCCGGGGTTTCTATCCCTAAAATATTCTTTAGGGAAGGACTGTAAAAAACAGGGGATCCGATACTGTTTTTCTCAGAAGTAACTCTTATCCGATATATTGCAAAATCCGTCGCATTATTCATAAAAGAATTCAAGTGTGCCTCCTGAATTGTAAGTTGATGCTTTATTTCACTTTTTTCTTGTTTTTGTTTTTTAATTTCTTTAATACTTTCAGACAACTTCGAATTTTTACGTCTGATATTCAGACTCAGAAAAATTAAAAAGACAGAAAGAATTAAGAAGAAGATTATTCCGATAATTAAATATTTTTTTACCGATTTTTGATAGCTGATATTTTTTTGAGTAATTATTTGATTTTCTTTTAACAGTTTATTTTCTTTTTCTTTTTT
>JAOZQB010000259.1 GCA_029932445.1 Bacteroidales bacterium
CAAAAGAAACCGACGGTTTTTAATCAAAATATTTGTATAAACATACCGCTGTTATATTTATTTTTTCAGCATTCTTATCTTTTCAATTTACTTTTATCCTTTTTTCTTTGATAATTTCAGGCTTACATTTTTTACTTGACGGAATTAAGAAATATGTGTTAAACAAAGAAATCGTAAAAAAATATTTGTTTTTTATTGATCAAATATTCCATTTGTCCGTAATTCTTTTTGTTGTAATGTTATATGATAAATTTTATGACTGTAGTTTTATTATAGAAATTCCGGAATTAAAATATTTATTTTATATTCTTGCTTATATTTTAATTTTAAAGCCGACAAATATTTTAATCAGAGAAATATTTAAGTTCTTTGAAATCAAACTTGATAATTTAGATACAGAGAAAGACGAACTTCCTAATGCCGGGAAATTAATCGGAATAACTGAACGAATTCTGACTTTGACTTTAATAATTCTCGGACAATATGCAGCCATCGGATTTATTATGGCGGCAAAATCAATATTAAGATTTAAAGAAACACAAACGCAAAAAGCAGAATATGTTTTAATAGGAACCATGTTAAGTTTTGGTATTGCAATAATAACAGGTATTTTTGTCGAAAATTTAATAACAAAATTATGATACAATTTATCCTTAATAATAAACTCATAAAAACAGAAAAATCGGCAAGTTCGGTTTTACTTGATTTTATACGATATGACCAAAACCTTAAAGGAACGAAATCCGGTTGTCGAGAAGGCGATTGCGGAGCTTGTACCGTGCTTGTAGGAACGCTTGAAAACGGAAAAGTAAATTATAAAAGTATGGCTTCTTGCCTTACACCGCTCGGGAATGTTACAGGAAAGCATGTGGTTACGGTAGAAGGATTAAACAGTGAAAAAGAACTTACACCCGTTCAGCATGCACTAAACGAACATGCCGGAACACAATGCGGTTTTTGTACGCCGGGTTTTGTAGTTTCGCTTACCGGACATGCATTGTCAAAAGATTTCGGAAAATATGATGCTGCCGTAAATTCCGTTTCCGGGAATATTTGTCGTTGTACCGGTTACAAATCGATTGAACGAGCAACAGAGGATATTTCGAAAGGATTAAAAGAAACTGAAAATAATTCTCTTGATTGGTTAATCGAACATAAATATTTACCCGAATATTTTTCAAATATAGCAAAGCGGCTTGCCGGTATTCGCAGTGAGAAATTACCGAAAGGAAGAAAAATAATCGGCGGCGGCACGGATTTATATGTTCAAAAAGCCGATGAAACTTCTGATACTGATGCTTCTTTTGTTCTTTCCTACGAAAAACTGAAAGGGATTTCGGAAGAAAACGGAATTATTACGGTAGGGGCTGCCGTTACGGCAAATGAAATTATGCATTCCGATATTTTTAATACGTATTTTCCGAAGATTAAAAAATGGTTCAAACTTATTTCATCCGAACAAATAAGAAATGTCGGAACTATAGCCGGTAATTTTGTAAATGCTTCACCAATAGGAGATTTAAGTATATTTTTTCTGGCTTTAGATGCTGAATTAATAATAAAAAATTCAAAAGATATCGAAAGAACTCTTGCTTTAAAATATTTTTTTAAAGATTATAAACAAATTGATTTACAAGAAGGGGAAATCATTAAAAGTATCCGATTTAAAATTCCGGTTAAAAACTTCAAGTTTAACTTTGAAAAAGTCTCTAAAAGAACTTATTTGGATATTGCAAGTGTAAACACGGCTGTTTCATATAAACTTGCAAACAGTGTAATTGAAGATATTCATATTTCCGGCGGCGGAATTGCACCCGTTCCTAAATATTTTGAAAGAACCGGAGCATTTTTGAAAGGCAAAGAACTTAATGATACAAATCTTCAACAAGCCGGCAATATTTTGCTTTCGGAAGTCAGTCCCATAAGTGATATCAGAGGCAGCAAAGAATACAAAAGCTTATTACTGAAACAATTGTTTTTTGCTCATTTTAATCAATAAAAAAAACTCCGGAAATTCCGGAGTTTTTACTTTATTCTTTTAACTTTCAACTTTATTATCTGTTTTTATAAGCTTTAATCCCTGCAAAAACAGCAGCATCGCCAAGTTCGTCTTCAATTCTCATTAATTGATTAAATTTTGAAATTCGTTCACTTCTTGATCCCGAACCGGTTTTAAGTTTTCCTGATGCAATTGCAACGGCTAAATCAGCTATGGTTGTATCTTCGGTTTCTCCCGAACGGTGAGAAACAAATAAATTAAAATTGTTTTTACCTGCAAGCTCGATAGTTTCAAGAGATTCTGTAATTGTGCCGATTTGATTTAATTTTATTAAAATAGAATTAGCAGCTTTTTTATCAATGGCTTCTTGTAGCAGAACTTTATTCGTGCAAAGCAAATCATCACCGACGAGTTCAATTTTATCCCCGAGGGCTTTATTTAATTTTACCCATCCGTCCCAATCATTTTCTCCGAGACCGTCTTCGAGTAAAATAATCGGATATTTTTCAACCCATTCAGACCATAAAGCAATCATTTCTTCAGATGTTTTCGAAGAATTATCCGATTTAAAGAAAACATATTTTCCGTCACGCCACATTTCACTGGTTGCAGGGTCAAGTGCTATTGAAATATCCTTTCCCGGTGTATAACCTGCTTTTTCAATGGCTTCCAAAATAACTTCCATTGCTTCTTCATTGGATTTTAGTTCCGGAGCATATCCGCCTTCATCACCGACACCTGTGCTGTATCCTTTTTCTTTCAATACTTTTCCTAATGTGTGAAATGTTTCGGCACCCATTCTTATGGCTTCTCTGAACGATGAAGCATTATGAGGAACAATCATAAATTCCTGAAAATCAACATTATTTCCGGCATGTGAACCGCCGTTTATAACATTCATCGAAGGACACGGAAGAACATGGGCATTAACTCCGCCCAAATAACGATATAATGACATATCCGAAGCAATTGCAGCTGCTCTTGCCACAGCCATTGAAACACCTAAAATTGCATTAGCTCCGAATTTAGCTTTATTGGGAGTACCGTCGGCATCAATCATCATTTGATCGATTTCTCTTTGTTTTCTCGGATCTTTACCGATTAATAAAGGAGCAATCTTTTCGTTTACGTTGGCAACGGCTTTTAAAACACCTTTTCCGCCGTAACGCGATTTATCTCCGTCGCGTAATTCAACAGCTTCTTTTTCTCCTGTTGATGCTCCCGAAGGAACTATTGCTCTGGCCTTTATACCGTTTTTTAATTTAATATTTACTTCTACGGTAGGGTTCCCTCTGGAATCCAATACTTCGCTTGCAATGATTTTTTTAATTTTCATATCTATAAATTTAATTTTCAGTCAAAACAAATTTCTATTATTGTGCAAAGGAAATAAATTCTCAGAAATAAAAATAACTTTAGGGTATTAAATTTTTTTTTACTAATTTTATAAGTTCTTTAAAGATTAAATAAATATGATGTACATTAAGAGAACGGGACTTTTATTCATTTTGATATTTTGTTTTTATTTTGTTCATTCTCAATCTTCAATAACGGACAGTTTATTTTCGGAATTACACAAAACAAAAAATGATTCTGAAAAAATTGATATTTTATTAGATATTTCAACAGAACTGTCATCT
>JAOZQB010000068.1 GCA_029932445.1 Bacteroidales bacterium
AAACTGTTTTTAAATACACAAATTCCTGCTTCCCTCTGGTTTATGAGCCGTAACCGCAGCAATGGCAAATACCGAGACCGAAGCAAAGAGATACTTTTTATAGATGCCCGAAATATGGGACATTTAATAAACCGACGTACTCGTGAACTCTCAAATGAGGATATAAAACTAATTTCCGACACCTATCACGCTTGGCGTTCTCTCCCTTTGGGAGAGATGCCTGAAGGACAGAGAGGGTACGAAGATGTAAAAGGCTTTTGTAATGCTACCAGTATTGAGCGTGTAAAAGAATTGGATTATGTACTCACTCCCGGGCGTTATGTTGGTTTGGTAGATGAAAAAGATGACTTTGATTTTAACGAACGATTTATAAGTTTAAAAAGTGAATTTGAAGAGCAGTTGAAAGAAGAAGCAGACCTAAACAAACGCATTGCAGAAAATCTTGATAAAATTGAGTTGAAGGATGAGTAAAAACAAGTTAATAAGAAACAGTACATCCGAGTTTTTGATATTTACGGCTCAGGATGGCAAAAACACCATTGAAGCCCGCTATGAGGATGAAACCATTTGGCTTACTCAGAAATTGATGGGAGAACTTTTTGAAGTAGGTACAAACACTATTAATTATCATCTTAAGGAGATATTTGATAAAAATGAAATTGATGAAAATTCAGTTATTCGAAAATTTCGAATAACTGCTGCCGATGGCAAAAATTATAATACTAATTTTTATAATCTTGATGCCATCATTTCTGTTGGTTACCGTGTAAACTCAGTGCGTGCCACTCAGTTCAGGCAATGGGCAACCAAAGTATTAA
Organism: Bacteroidales bacterium; assembly: GCA_029932445.1. Classification (GTDB taxonomy): domain Bacteria; phylum Bacteroidota; class Bacteroidia; order Bacteroidales; family JAADGE01; genus JAADGE01. Next base: position 819 of record JAOZQB010000068.1, read on the forward strand.
AGGAGTTTGCCATAAAAGGTTTTGTGCTTGACAAAGTAAGGCTTGAAAACGGCACATATTTAAACGAAAACTATTTTGAAGAACTGCTTGCCGAAATTAGGGAAATAAGGCTGAGCGAACGTAAGTTTTACCAGAAAGTAACCGATATTTATACCACAAGCTTAGACTATAACAAAGACACTAAAACAACCAAAGAGTTTTTTGCCAAGGTGCAAAACAAACTTCATTTTGGAGTGCACGGACATACCGCAGCCGAACTTATTTACAAAAGAGCCGATAGCCAAAAAGAAAAAATGGGGCTCACTGCATGGAAAAACTCACCCGAAGGCAAAGTTTTGAAAACCGATGTTTCCATTGCCAAAAACTATCTTACTAAAAACGAAATGGAATCGCTTGGGCGGATAGTTAACGCCTATTTAGATTTGGCCGAAGAGCGGGCAAAGCGAAAAATACCAATGACAATGCAAGACTGGGCAAAACGCCTCGACCTATTTTTGGAATATGACGATAGAAAAGTTTTAAAAGATGCCGGAAAAATAAGTGCAGAAATTGCCAAAGACAAAGCCGAAAGCGAATTTGAAAAATACCGCATTGTGCAAGACCGCCTGTTTCAAAGCGATTTTGATAAACTTATTATGAAACAACTTAAAGATGGTGGTGGGGATGAGTGATAATCAAATGATACTAATTGATAAGATACAAAATCGAATTTTTACTATTCGGGGTATGCAGGTGATGATTGACAGCAATTTGGCTGAAATGTATCAAGTAACAACAGGCAGACTGAATGAACAGGTAAAGAGAAATATCGAACGTTTTCCCGAGGACTTTATGTTTCAATTAAAAAATGATGAGTGGGAAAACTTGAAATCTCAAAATGCGATATTAAAAACTGATACAGATTCTTTAAGATCGCAAAATGCGACCTTAAACAAGCGAGGAAAACATCGTAAATACCTACCATTTGTATTTACAGAACAGGGGATATCTTCTTTGTCCGGTGTATTAAAAAGTGATATGGCTGTAAAAATTAATATTGCCATAATGAGAGCATTTGTACAGATGCGAAAGTTAATTGCAAATAATTCAGGCATTTTTCAAAGACTCGATAAAGTTGAGCAAAAACAAATTGAAACAGACCAAAAGTTTGAGCAAATATTTAAAGCCCTCGAAGATAAAAGCATTAAACCCAAACAAGGCATTTTTTACGATGGACAGGTGTTTGACGCCTATGTTTTTGCAGCCGACCTTGTGAAATCTGCCCAAAAGTCAATTTTGTTGATTGATAATTATATTGATGAAACCGTTTTACAACTTTTCACCAAACGAAAGAAAAATGTAAGCGTAAATATTTACACCAAAAATATTACAAAAACATTAAGGCAAGATTTAGAAAAACACAATAGCCAATACCCCAAAATAGAAATTGAAAAATTTGCCAAAGCCCACGACCGCTTTTTAATAATTGACCAAACCACCGTTTACCACTTTGGGGCAAGCCTAAAAGATTTGGGCAAAAAATGGTTTGCCTTTTCTAAAATGGATATGGAAACTATGGAGATGATTACGAAAATTGAAAATGGAGGTGGTGATGAGTGAGTGGAAGGAAACAGAATTGATTGAACTAACTGTAAAAATTGGTAGCGGTGCAACACCAAGAGGTGGTTCCAATTCTTATAAGTCAGAAGGTATTTCACTTATTAGAAGCCAAAATGTACTGGACTTGCAATTTTCAACGAATGGGCTTGCATTTATTGATGATATACAAGCTGATGCATTAAAAAATGTAACTATTGAATTAAATGATGTTTTGTTAAATATTACTGGTGACAGTGTTGCTCGTGCTTGCAAAGTTCCTGATAATATTTTACCTGCAAGAGTTAATCAACACGTAGCGATAATTAGAGTTGATGAAGATAAACTGACTTCTGATTTTCTTCTTTATAATTTAATTGCACAAAAAGAAGAGTTGTTAAGTCAATCAGAAATTGGTGCAACACGCAGAGCAATAACAAAAGGAATGATTGAAAAATTTCAATTAAATCTCCCCCCACTCCCCGAACAAAAAGCCATAGCCTCCGTCCTAAGCAGTTTAGACGACAAAATAGACCTGCTCCACCGCCAAAACAAAACATTGGAACAAATGGCCGAAACGCTTTTTAGGCAGTGGTTTGTGGAGGAGGCTAAGGAGGATTGGGAGGAAATTCCTATTACTAATTTATTTGAAGTGAGAGATGGAACTCACGATTCGCCAAAGAAAAAAGAAATTGGAAAGAAATTAATAACATCTAAGCATCTTAAAAATAATTATATTGATTTTGAAAGTGCATATTATATTTCTGATGAAGATTATGATGTAGTTAATAAAAGAAGCAAGGTTGATACTAAAGATATCTTGTTCTCAATGATAGGCACAATAGGTAATATTTACATTGAAGAATCTAAAAGTATTGATTATGCAATAAAAAATATTGGTCTTTTTAAAACCTCCCAGAATATAGTTTGGTGTTATTTTACTTATTTATGGTTAAAGTCGGATTTAGGAAAGGAATTTATACATGAGAGCAGAAGTGGTAGTACTCAGGAGTATATATCATTAGGTAGTCTCAGAAGCATTAAATTTAACGTCCCATCAAAAGATATTGCATTAAAGTTTAATGAAAAAGCGAAAAATTATTTTTCTAAAATAAAAAGCAATCAAACCCAATTTCGTATCCTTGAAAAAATGCGAGATACATTATTGCCAAAATTGATGAGGGGCGAGGTGAGGGTGTCTGAACACGATTTAAATGATTAAACAAGATGAACAAGATTTTGAAAAATGAAATTAATTATGCAAGATTTAATCCTGTCTATCCTACAATCATAAAAATCATGTTCAAGACAAGAGAAACCTGTTCAAACAAAATAAGATTAAAATGAAAAAGGAAGATTATAGCAAAGACATTAATGGCCTAACCCATAAAATAATAGGATGTGCTATGGAAGTGCACAAGGCTATGGGTAATGGTTTCCAGGAAGTTATCTACCAAAGGGCATTGTCCATTGAGTTTTCTTATCAAGGATTAGAATTTGAAAGGGAAAAAGAAATGGATTTGACATATAGGGGGCACGACATAGGTACAAGACGAGTTGACTTTTTTGTAGAAGAATTAGTAATGGTTGAAATAAAAGCCATTGAAAAATTAGAAGGCGTACACAAAGCCCAAGCCATCAATTATTGCGAAGCATACAATATTGCTGATGGGTTATTAATCAATTTTGGAAGTCAAAGCCTTGATTTTAAAAGAGTGTATAACAAAAATCTTGTCCATCCAACAATCAATAAAAATCCTGTTCAAGACAAATGAAAATAACCGAAAATACAATGGAGGAATTTGCAATAGGATTAAGTATCTAAAATACTAAGTATGTCATCAAAAAAAGAACATATAATGTTTTTAAAATCAAAAGGAAACTTTAGTATTGATTGCATTACAGAAATATTTACAAGATCAGAGTTAAGATCTCTCGAGAAATATGGTCATTGGTTTCAGGCATTGAGTGATGAAACTTTAATGCCATTGAATATGAAGCAGGAGCAGTTTGTAAGAGTTGCTAAAGGTGAACTAGAACCAGAAACCATATGGGAAAATGCCTGGCGTAAATACCTTGATGCTAAAATTGCCAATAGTAAACCCGGTGATATTGCAGACAAGGAATACTTACCCTACGAAGATACTTTTTATAGCAGGGATATGGCCAAGAAGATGAAAGGTATGATGTATGGGGAGATGAAGAAGAATCATAGGGAGATATAATATCGGCAAAATGACCGATAATTTGAATTATCGGCTAATTAACCGATATATTTGAATATCTGCTTAAAAACCGATATATTTGAAGATTAAAAAAATAAATATGAATACAAGTATAATTACTGGTGACATAATAAACTCTCGTAATTCTGAACTACCGGAAAAATGGTTAAAAGTGTTAAAAGAGACACTTAATAGATATGGCAAAGAGCCTAAAACCTGGGAAATATACAGAGGAGACAGTTTTCAATTAGAGGTTTCAGACCCCGTAGAATCGTTAAATGCTGCGTTATTGATTAAAGCTAGTATAAAAGAGATAAAAAATCTTGATGTACGAATAGCAATTGGAATTGGAGAGAAGACATACTCTGCTGACAGAATAACTGAATCAAATGGGCCGGTCTTTATAAATTCCGGAACCTGTTTTGAAAGTTTAAAACTCAAAACACTAGCAATAAAAACAGAATGGCCGGAGATTGATAGCCTAATTAACCTATTGCTTGATCTGGCATCTTTAACAATGAATAATTGGTCTCCAACAACCGCAAGAAATATTCGAGGTGTAATATTGAATCCGGGAGTTACACAAAAAAGATTAGCTGAAATCCTACAAGTAAAATCACAAAGTACAATAAGTGAGAGTTTTACTAGGGGTGGATATGAAGAAATGATACGTCTGGAGAAGTATTATCGTAATTTAATTAAGTCAGTATTATGATATTAATCTATAAACTATTATTAGCACATATTCTGGGTGACTTTGTGCTACAACCAGAAAAATGGGTAGAGAATAAAGAGAAAAACAAAATATGCTCAAGATCCATGTATTATCACATTATAGTACATGTGATTTTGTTATTACTAATCTTCGGATTTAATAAAGAGTACATATTAGGTTATATATTAATCATTGGCTCTCATTTTGCAATAGATGTAGTAAAAGTTTATTTACGGAACAAAAACAATCAACAATTACTATTCTTCTTAGACCAGATTGCTCACATAACGATGATTATAATTGTGGTTCATATCTATGCACCATTTAATATTGATTATAATTTCATATTAGGTAACGATATTTTGTTACTAGCAATATGTGTAATACTGGTGACTTTTGTCTCTTCAGTATTAATTAAGATGCTTGTTTTTCATTGGGCAAAAGATATTAATGATGTCGGTGTGTCTCTTGAAAATGCAGGTAAATATATTGGAATGCTGGAAAGATTATTTGTATTTCTGTTTGTTGTCTTAGACCAGTGGCAAGCTATTGGTTTTCTTCTCGCTGCAAAGTCAGTATTTAGATTTGGAGATTTATCGAAAGCCCAAGATCGTAAGTTAACCGAGTATGTACTAATTGGAACTCTTTTGAGTTTTGCATTTGCAATAGTAATAGGATATTCCTATGAATACTTTAAAGAAATAATTGACATACCAACATGTCCATAATAATTTAAAACTTGATAAACTTCTTAAGGATAAATGTTTTACACATTATATCTATTATCATTTACTAAGTTTAGACCATATCATAAGAAAATTTATTACAATGCAAATGAAAATAATAATGAATTCTGAAATGAAGGAGGACCTTGGGGGTTAATAATAACAATACAGATTGTATGACTAGCCACAATAATATATATATTGGCAAATGGTTCTTGCCAGAAGAACCTGATAGGAAAATTTTTGGCACATTGTCATTTTCAAAAGAAGACAAGCCAGTTTTACTAGTTTTTGAAAAACTTGGAGATTCTACTTCTTTTACATTTGATAATTTTCAACAAATTACAGGACATGTGTATAATCAAAACGATAAAAAAGATTATACGATTGAGTTAATCAATGTTATGCAGATTAGCGGTAATTACCATAGTTCCTCGAAATTCACATATAAAACTAACGAATACCTCTTAGCTAAGGGTTTCCTAAAACCAACTCTATTATTATTCAAGGATATATATCTATCTGCAGATATTTTAAACGATTGGATAAAACCTTTTGGAAATATCAAAGAGGAAATGTCTGATAAATCAGAATTTAATTTTAGCATAGAATATACCCAGCCTGCTAGTTTCAAATTATTTGTGGAAGACAACCTTTCTATCTATTGTTATTTTCGAGGTAGTTACACTTGGAAAATGAACAGGTCTGGAACTGCAATTGAATCTAGGTGGATTAATTTAGAATTAAAAAAAGGGGGGGCATTAGATGAATTTCATAAACTTGTAAGTTCTCTTGAAAACCTACTCACACTTCTTTTTAATAATCAAGTCAAATTTACATCCACTGAACTAAAAGACACTCAAGACATTACTTATACACACTATTTTGCTGGCAGAAAAGACAACTTTATTACAAATAAGTCATCAAAACAAGGCATAGGTTTTGATTATTTTAAGAGTAACTCACAAATAATCATTGGTGAATGGATTAAAAAAGAAGAAGAATTAAGACTTCTCGTCAATAACTTTTTTACAGCTTTTGGCAACAAAACAATGTATCTTGAAAACCGATTTGTCGCGTATCTTTCTCTTTTGGAACAATATCACAAGTTGAGATTCGCAGATTACAACCCTAAAGGAAAAAAGTATATTGAAATGTATAGGAAAGTAACGTCTAAATTAACGGGAGACCTCCTTTCATGGATCAAAGCAAGATTAGATGATAAAACAGAAATACGTCTAAAAACAAGGTTATTAGATTTAATTGAAAAGTTTTCTATCCCTATTGATGATGAGGTTCTTGAAAAAATAATCGCTACAAGGAATCATTTTGTACATTTAGACAAAGATATTGTTAACGTATTAGGTAAAGATGAATTATACAATATCAATCAAGTTTTAGAGGAAAACATAATAAGAATATTACTAAGAGAAATATCAATAGATCAGCAATAAATTATTAAGAAATGTCAGAAATTATAAGAAATCGAATTATACGTCCTTCTACAAGGCTAGAAAGATCAAAAAGTTATAAGATTGATACAAAAAATGTATCATCAAGTGATAAGCTTATTGTTAACATTAATCATGAATCCAAATCGTTTAAAGAAACCTACACTTTTTCTGGAGCCGATATAAGTTATAAAGACAGTATTAGTTTTAGGGTAGTTGATTATGGCGATCGTATTGATATAAGTTGGAGTGGTGCTAATCCTGTTTCTAAGTCACCTACGAAATCTTTAGTTTCGAGGGTAAAGTTGAGAACAAAGAAAAATGTATTAAAGAAGGAGATTAAGGTTAGCGATCTTAAGATGTTCAGCCTTGAACCTATTGCTAATTATGATTCGAAGGTGCTGATTTGTGGCACAATGCCGGGCGAAGACTTATTACGAAAGCAACAGTATTATGCTCATTCAAGAAACTTATTTTGGAAATTACTTGGTGGTGTGATTGGTAAAGATTTCCCACATGATTATAATGATAAAAAGCAACTTCTTTTAAATAATGGCATCGCCCTTTGGGATGTTTGCTACTCCTGTGTTAGGGAAGGTAGCCTGGATTCCAATATTATGGATGAAGCCCCCAATGATCTAAGCGGATTTATTGAAACACACCCTAACATAAAGGCCATTGCTTTTAATGGCCAAAAGGCCGCAAAATTATTCGCCAAATATTTTGGTAGTATTGTAAATGTAAGGGTTATGGTCCTTCCATCAACAAGCCCTGCTAATGCTGGCGTTTCAATGGAAGAGAAGGTTAAGCAGTGGGGAAAAGTTAAGCAGTATTTTTAGTAAAAAAATAAGATTATCAAAATTGAAATCATATGACTACTAAAGTAATCGACAAGAATGAGGCCCGTGTCCCTTTTTTTGGTGATAAGATGTCCTTTGTTACTGGACTTGACCCTCTTGGGCTACAGAATCCATCAATACAGGCATATTCTCATTTATTGCCAGGTCTAAATAACGTAACAAGCAGGATTAGGAATTATAGTTTTTATTGCTGGTTGCTTAGCGAGTATGCAAAGGCTATTGAAAGTACAGATCCAAAAGAACAAAAAAAATTCATAAGAAGATCTGAATACCTTATTGCACTGTTATCTGAACATATGGAAATATTAGGTATTTCTGGCGTCCAGTATGCAAGGAATAGGTTTAAGGAAGGCCTAGATGAGTTTGACCTGGAAAAAGGAACCTACAATAATGATGGTTCTACAATAAATACTTACTGGCAATATAGTTTCGGTATTTTTGGACAGTATTATATTGGTTCTTTAAGGCAAGTAGGCTTGATTGAACAACCAGTAAATAGCAAAGGAGAATCTTTAGAGATTTATCGAAGAACCTCCAGAAGAAAAGGATTGATGGTTTCTGGAGAGGATTTAGCATCAGCCTTTGACACAAACCTTGACCATTCTCACAAGACCCTCTTTTTGGATTGTATTGCTAAAGGGAAAGTTACTGTCGATCAATTAGAGAAGTTGGCAATTAGTTTTAACTTGACAGAATTAGAAAATAATAATACTGAAACAGATTTATTGATTAATCTTTTGCTGGATATAGATGAACCTGGAACTATTTCTGAAGAGACTGCCTCGATGAGGAAAGAGACGATAATCCATTTTCTGAGGTTTATAGATCAAAACAAGATTGATTTTAACATACGTGCATTTACAAGAGTTGCTTACGATTCAAAAGGTGTTTATAACAATGAAATTGACTATTGCTGGAGTGGGTGGTATTATTACCAATTTAATGAGTTTTATCAATATGCATCTACTGCCATTTTTCATGGATGCCTCGACTATTTGTATGAACTAAAAGGACCTGGCTGGATGTCTTTACAGGAATTGATATCTGAAAGTACCAATGCAATTCTCAATTTATTGGCAAAGATGAAAATAGTTGCTTCCAGAGATGATTCAATCAAAGCGGTTGTTGATCAAATTTATTCTGATGAACAACAATTATACAATGTGATAAGCAAAAGTAAAAAAGTAGAAAGGATGGCAAATGGATTTTTAATGATTTGGAAACTGTACCCTAAGAATAAAGACCATCTCAACTTTCTCAGGGAATACACAAATGAAAATGACATTATTAATCATAGTGATGTTGTGAGTTACTATCAAAAATACGGTAATATTGAAAAAAGTAGTATAAGTGAATTTATTTCATATTTTTTTAGACATCAGATAATCAACAGACACCAATATGTAGCATACCGCAAAATGGGAGGTGGCTCACAGTCAACCCAAAAGTTTATTATCGAGGATATTCATATCAGAAGGATTGGAAACTATGAACCATCTTATACTGGTCCACGTTTAGGAAGTTTGTTAAATTTTCTGAAAGATTTAAACTTAGTAACAGAATTAAATAAATTATCAACTACAGGGAGCCTGTTGCTTAAGGAAATTGAATCATGAAGATCGAACGGCAGAACATATTAGATCTTATTGGCAAAAACAGAAAGAAGTACGCCTCATGCATAATTACATGTTACACTTTCGATTTCACTTTTTTTGAAGAGCGGGTAATGTCAATACTTGGTTCTTCCAACATCAAAAATGTAAACATATTCTTAGATGGAAAATATTTAGATCACTACCTTGAAAGTGCAAGCGGAAATGAATTCAAGACACACAAAACCTACAGCCTAAACCCTATCTATAGTTCCGGCGTTTTTCATCCCAAGATAATGCTGCTTACAGGTCCCAAACATGGTTTGTTAATCATTGGTTCTGGAAATGTAACAACCTCTGGGCTCAGTACAAATGATGAAATATGGGGCGCATTTCACCTAAATTCGGAGGATAGCAAAAACGCTCCTTTGTTTGCTACAGTTTGGAGATACTTACAGCAATATACCCAGAAGGCAAATGGGTTTAATTTACACAAAATTAACTGGGTGACAAAATATGCCCCATGGTTAGTAGATATTGACTCATTAGCTACCAATGGCTTTATTCCAATTCAAAAAGGAACAGAACTGAAGTTCATAGGAAATAACAGCCAGGTAAATCACTTTCAAGAACTTATTAAGTCTTTGCCTGCCAAAAGAGTTAGTAAGTTAACCATCATATCTCCATATTTCGATGAAAAAGGAAAGGTTTTGGAGCAACTACATAACAGCTTCAAGATCGAGAAGATTACTTGTATTACAGATGCTGAATTTGGTCTTTTGCCAATAAAACTTAATGAAAAACTTACTAAAGTAATCCCATTCTACGATTGGAAATATTGTATAAAAAGTTTTGATGATTGTTACAATAGATTACATGCGAAGATTTTCCACTTTGAATATACAGATGGATGGGAGTATTTATTGATAGGAAGTGCAAATGCTACAATCAATGCATTTGGATCAGAGACATCTCCAGCTAAGAATGCTGAAGCAGGGCTGCTGCTTCGAAGAAAAAACCAATCCACATTCTTAAATGATTTAGGAATTAAACTAAAAAAAGCAGGGAAGATTGATTTAAAGTCTATTACTCGGAATAAAAATAACATTGGCGATAGCCAGTTTTTGCAAAAAGTTTCAAAAAGAATAATTTATACTGAGATAAATGGGAATAAGCTTACTGCAAAACTACTGGAAGCTTTGTCCGAAGGGTGTGAACTAAATCTATTAAATAATGAAGGAGAAATACTAGAAACTCAGTCAATAAATATTACAAATCAAGAATTAATAGTTGTAATAAAACGACCTGAGGAGGCATACAAGATATATTTATCCATTAATAATGTCAGGGTTTCTAATTACAGTCTCATTCACAACATTGCCTATCAGTCAAAATGTAATCCCGATCCAGTAAATGCTGATCTAGGTCACTTAATTGAGACATTCAACAACGATCCTGAACAGGATAAATTTATCGAACTCTTAAAATACGTGGACTATAACTGGGCTGATGAAGATTTTGAAGAAGACAATACTAAGTCGGCAAGGAAATTTGTGTTCACGAATAAAACAGCAAATCCAAAGAAAAAGTATGAAAAAATTACCGAAGAAGAATTCAATGAGTTGAAAACAATTTCATCTACGGCGGTTGAACATTTAAGACATCCAAGTATTCAGATTGCTGATTTATTGAATGCGATTTCGAGGGGTCTGATTACTTCAGACTTAAGTATCCAAGAAAACCCGGAGGAAGCACTTGGCAGTATGATTGAGGAAGAGCAAATTGGTTTTGGTGAAGAAGTTACTCATAAATTAAATTACCGTATAAGAGGCGCTCAGGAAAAAAGGGCTATTGAAAAACACATTAGCAGGGTAACCAATTTCTACCAAAACCAACTTAATAATTTTAATATATCAAGGACATACACTGATGCCCCTAAACGGCCTTTACATTTGAAAGAGTTATCTAACCTATCCGTTGCACTTGATCTCATATTTTTCTTTTTTGGAGAGAAATACCCTTATAATCATACTAAATTCATGATCAATATGAATGAGTTTAGATTTATAGAAAAATTATTAAATAGTTTCGATAATAAGTCATTAGATTCTATCAAAAAATTCGTAAGTTTATATTCAATCGAAGTACCTGATATTAATGAAAAGGTGATATCTGAAACTGATACTAAAAGACTTATATTAAGCAGTTTGAAGGATCATCCCCATGATGCATTAATCGATTATATTAGGCATTTCGAGAAACGTTATAAACTCGAACGATTAGATGAAGAGGAAAAGAAAACAAATATTGTTACTTACGAGATTAACAGTGCCGGATTTGAGAAATTCGAGGAAGAATTTAAAAGTATTGATAATACACTTTTGATCCATCAGGATGAATATTCAATTAATACATATTTTGAAAACTTTATACAAGAAGGTGTATACAACTCATATGATGGGTATGGACTAAAATCAGACTTAATAGAGATGTTGGGTAGTTTTTTAATATGTGCAAATTCATCTGCGGGTTTCAATAGATATGATTATGATTTGCTCAACGGTAAAATTAACTCATTGCGGAAAACAATATTCGAATTGGGAACATTTCTTTGTCTAAATATTAATTGGAGTGGAAAAGAGTCTATTACTCAAAAGTTATTACTTCTTGACTTATTACACTTTGTATACCCAGAACCAATTCAAAATCAGGATATCGAAAAAATAAAGAAAATTCTTTCTGACTATTTTGATAAGTCCAAACAAAAAAGCTATAAATACAAAACAAACGTGCAGTATTATCTTAATGAGTTGTTACCCTATTACCTAAAATGGAATAACACTTTTTTTTCAGATAAGAGATCAGATATAATAAAAGATAAATCAAATGCATTGTTGGGAAAGATTGTTTTCATAAGTAAAATAGGTTTTGCTTTATTTAGAGGTTGGGGTAGTGATACTGTAACTCTTGAAAAACCAGGATTTGAGTGGAATGATGAAGTTGAGGGAAATGTACTCAGGATAAAACATCCTAAGTCTAAAATTGTAATCTACTAGAAATGACCAAAATAACCGAAAACGACGTAGAATTATTTGCCATTGAGTTACTGGAAAACTTAGGCTATAGTTATGTTTATGCTCCTAACATAGCACCTGATGGGATTAACCCACAAAGATCTTCATACGAAGAAGTATTGCTATTGGACAGTCTGAATGTTGCAATAAATAGAATAAATCCTAAAATTCCAGCAACAGCCAGAAATGAGGCTATTAAGGAAATTCAACGCATTGCCTCACCTGAACTAATTAGTAATAACGAAAGTTTTCACCGCTTACTTACGGAGGGGATTAATGTAAGTTATCAAAAAGGGGGTAACCAAAGAGGGGATCTCGTATGGTTAATTGATTTTGAAAATCTTGAAAATAATGAATTTGTTGTCGCAAATCAGTTTACTGTAATTGAAAATGGAGTTAACAAACGGCCTGATTTAATACTTTTTGTCACTAGCCTCCGAAAGTTTCTGAGAAATCAATAAAAACATGCTCTAACCCCAGT
>JAOZQB010000069.1:0-11108 GCA_029932445.1 Bacteroidales bacterium
GTGATCCTTGGCAGATTTGAACTGCCGACCCCTTGCCTGTCAAGCAAGTGCTCTAAACCAACTGAGCTAAAGGATCAATTATTAATATTCTGCAAAAATAAAAACCGCCTGCTAATAAACAAACGGTTTTTATAATTATTTTAATCTTCTGTCGTAATTTCTTTCTCAATATTCGGTAATTCCAAACCGTATCCTTTTTTCTTATCCTCAACTTTAAGCATAAAGGCAAAGAATAATGCCAAAATTGATAAGGTTAAGAATAATAACATATCGTAAAAATAATTATATCGAAGATTCAGTTTTTCATTTTTAATCGTATCAAAAACATTTTGATCAGTAATTTTTATAATTTCTTTTAACACGGATTCTTTATCTCCTTTTAAATCTACATTTTTAATATTTTGTGAAATACTTAAATAAATCTCATTTTTTACATTTGCAGTATCCACATTATTTATCGAAACAGCCTCATAATCTGTATATTGAACAATAGAATCAACGGCTGTACCGGTCGCTTTTTCTACAGCTTTATGAATGTCTTTTTTTGTAAAATTATCGGCTGTCAGAACCTCATTATACGCTTTCTCAATAGCTGTTTTTACAATAATTTTATTCGGAGAAACATCCGGATTTGTAGAATTTAAAACGAATCCTAAAATTAACGGAATAAACAATAAACCGATATTTTGAATCCAGAAAATTACGGCATAAGCAGTTCCCAATTGTTTTTCGGGAATAATTTTCGGAACCGAAGGCCACATTGCAGACGGGACAAGAGAAAATGCAATTCCTAAAATAATTACCATTGATGCTGCTATCCACCATACAGACAAAGCGGGAATTGCCAAAATACCGTGAACAAAAATAAGTATCACAGAACCGATAATCATTATTGTAGCACCTTTTCCGAATTTATCATAAATACCACCGAAAACAGGTGTTAAAATAATTGTTCCGAAAGGTAATAATGCGGGAATTGCACCTGCAAGATACGGACTGACATTGTATTTGTTCACCATTAAATCGGTTGCATAAAATAAAAACGGGAATACGGCAGAATAAAAAAGAACACATAAAATCGCAATATACCAAAACCCTCTGTTTCCGATAATTAATAAAATATCTTTAATTTTAAATTCATCATCACTCGATTTTTCATTTGTTACAATTTCTTCCGATTTATCCAGTTTTATATCCAATATTGAGAAAAGAATAAATGAAACAACACCGAGAATCATAACGATTAAAGCAAATAAAATTGGTGCCGTAACTGTAAAGTTTTTAGCTAAAGGTATTGAAATTACCAATGCCAAAGCCGTTCCCAAACGAGCAATTGACATTTGCATACCCATCGCAAGTGCCATTTCTTTCCCTTTAAACCATCTTACAACTGCTTTCGAAATTGTTATTCCGATAGCTTCTGTTCCGACTCCGAAAATTGCAAATCCTATAGCTGAAAGAAAAACTTGCGTTTTCATAGCACCCAACAGAGGAATGTGAACTACTGCTCCTTCAGCAAATTGATGCTTAACTGCCCAATAATTTAAAGCCGTTCCGAGAAACATGATGATGGTTGCTCCTAAGCCGGTTTTTCTGATACCTAATTTATCAAGAATAAATCCGCTGATAATAAGCATAAATAAGAAAACATTAAACCAAGCATAAGCTGAAGTATAGGTTCCGAAATCTTCACTGTTCCAACCGAGAATACTTTCAAGCATCGGTTTAATTGAAGACAAAGCATAATTAAAATAATATGCACCGAAAATTGACAATGAAGCCAAAATCAATGCTGTCCATCGTGCACCTTTGGACTCTCTCAATGATTGTTGAATTTTATCGACCATTATTTTATATTTTAATAAATATTTTGAAAAAAATAAAGAACAAATAACGTAAATTCATTTTGATTTTTAAAATTTATTTTATTTTTTGAAAGCATAATTTCTAAATTTGCACAAGATAATCTTTAATATAAAACTAAATGACTGTTAAAATCGTTAACCAATCAAAGCATCCTTTACCGCAATATGAAACACGTTTATCCGCCGGAACTGATTTACGAGCAAATATTGACAAAAAAGTAGTACTAAAACCTCTCGAAAGAGCTTTAATAAAAACCGGTTTATTTATCGAACTTCCCGAAGGATACGAAGCACAAATCCGCCCTCGAAGCGGCTTGGCATACAAACACGGTATTTCCGTTCTTAACACACCCGGGACAATTGATGCTGATTACAGAGGTGAAATAGGTGTCATTTTAGTGAATCTTTCAAATGAAGATTTTACAATCAATGACGGAGAACGTATCTGCCAAATGATTATTTCAAAACACGAAACCGTTAAGTGGGAAGAAGTTGAAATTTTGGAACAAACGGAACGCGGTGCCGGCGGATTCGGACATACCGGAAAATAAACTGTCTGAACTTTATTACTTTTAAATTACAAACTTTCGACAGATAATGAAACTTATATTTGCTACAAATAACAAACATAAACTTGAAGAAGTCAGAGAAATTTTAGGAAATCAATTTGAAATTTTGAGTTTAAAAGATATTAATTGTTTTGAAGAAATTCCCGAAACACAAAGTACCATAAAAGGAAATGCTTCACAGAAAGCACATTACATTTACAATAAATATAAAATTGATTGTTTTGCCGATGATACGGGTTTGGAAATTAATGCCTTAAACGGAGCACCCGGAGTTTACTCGGCAAGATATGCCGGTGAAAATTGTTCTTATGAAGATAATGTTCAAAAAGTACTGAAAGAACTTAAAAATGAAACAAACAGAAAAGCACAATTTAAAACTGTTATATCATTAATTATCAACAAAAAAGAATATTTTTTCGAGGGGAAAATAAAAGGAAAAATTACAAATAACAAACAAGGTACTTCCGGCTTCGGTTACGATCCGGTTTTTCTGCCCGAGGGCTATTCCGAAACATTTGCCGAATTATCTGCTGTTGAAAAAAACAAAATAAGCCATCGAGGACTTGCAACTCAAAAACTTATTAAATTCTTAGCACGATTATAAGCAATTTTGATTCAAAATTTTCGTTAAAACTTTTGAGTTATTAATTTACTTTTTATGAATCGAAACATGAAATATTTCTTGAGTTTGATATTTTCGGTATTATTTCTGAACAGTCAATCACAAATAGCTGTTGGTAAATGGCGCGACCATTTTTCCTATAAAAAAACAACGTGCTTGGCAGATGCCGGAAACAAAGTATATATTGCAGGAGAGAATGCTGTTTTTTCTTATGATAAAGTAGACGGAACAATTGAAAAGTTGACAAAGATTCAAGGTTTTTCAGATGCTGAAATTCAAACATTGGCATACAATAAAGCAAATGATGCATTGATAATTGTATACAAAAACTCAAATATTGATATTTTAAAAAACAATGTCATTTACAACCTTTCAGAAATTAAACGGAAACTTATCAGCACCGATAAAACCATTTATAATATCACATTTATAGGAAATACTGCCTATCTTTCCTGCGGTTTCGGAATTGTTTTGCTGGATACGGATAAATTAGAATTCAGTGATACATATTTTATCGGTGATAATGCATCTTACGTAAAAATCAACGATATAACTTATGACGGAACTAATCTGTACGCTGCAACTGACGAAGGTCTTTATTTTGCCGATTTTTCAAATTCAAATCTTGCCGATTACAGAAATTGGAATTTAGTCCCCGACATACCCAATAATAATTTCAAATATAATTTTGTTCAATCATTTGATAACTATTTATTTGCAAATCAGACTGATACTTCCGGAAACGATACTTTGTATATTAAAAAAAATAATATCTGGCAATTATTTGAAGAAGATATTGACGAATTACGTTCAATAAATGTCACCGGGAATAAACTAATTCTCAGCTCAAGAAACTATTCAAAAATATTTAATTCTTCATTAAGTGTCGTAAGAAATTATGATCTGTATGACTTTAATGGTTTTACGGCTGTGCCATATATTAATTTTGCTGTTCTTGATGATAATGATCATATTTTATTTGCAGATAATCGTATCGGATTTGTATATGAAACAAACGGAACAGCCGTTTATGCTTATCCGAACGGAACTTATAATAATTTTACGGCAAAAGCACTGACTTTTAAGAATACCGTAATTACTACTGACGGCAACAACAAAGCAACCGGTTGGTATCAACCGACATACAACGTATTCCAAAATGAAGAATGGAAAAGTTACCATATTTCATCGGACACGGCACGAAATTTCTTCAGTTTAGCCGTTAATCCGAAAGATAACAATAATCTTTTTTTCGGTTCTTGGGGATACGGTATTTATGAATTTTCAAATAATGAATGGACAAATTCATATAATCAACTAAACAGTACTTTACAAGCAATTCCGGGGTATTCATACGGATTTATCAGAATTAACGGAATGGTTTTCGATAAAAATAATAATTTATGGATGACTAACCAAGGTGTCGGCGAACCGATTTCCGTAAAAACAGAAGACGGGCAATGGCAAAGTTTTAATTTTAACGGAACAATTACTAATGATTATGCTGATAATATTTATGTAACGGATAATAATTTTAAATGGGCAGAACTCGGAGGCAGCAAAGGACTTTTAGTATTTGATGATAACGATACGCCCTTGAACAAAGAAGATGACCGATCTAAAATAATAATTCCTACGACAAGTGAAGGTAAACTGATATCATCGAATGTGACGGCTTTTTCAGCGGATAAAAACGGAAATATTTGGCTTGGAACAGGTGACGGTGTCGTAATTTATTACAATTATGAAAATGCTTTTGAAGATGACTTTTTTGCAGACAGAATTCAATTAACTTCATACGGAAAAGATACAACCCAACAATATCTTCTCAGTACGGATGTGATTACGGATATTGAAACAGACGGAGGAAACAGAAAATGGATAGGAACACAAAGCTCCGGTGCTTTCCTTGTTTCGGAGAACGGAAAAGAAGAAATTCTGCATTTTGACAAATACAACAGTCCGTTAATATCAAACACAATAAATGACATAACAATTAATCCGCAGTCAGGAGAAGTTTTCTTTCTGACCGACAAAGGAATTATGTCATACAGAGGAGAAGCAACCGAAGGCGGAGAAACTTTTGGGGATGTCTATGTTTTTCCGAATCCTGTTCGCCCCGGATATACAGGAAAAATAACGGTTACCGGATTAGCTTCGGATGTAAATGTAAAAATTACCGATATTTCCGGGAATCTTGTTTTTGAAACTACCGCACTCGGCGGACAAGCCGTTTGGAACGGAAAAACCTTTGACGGAAGAAAAGTAAGTACAGGTGTTTATCTCATTTTTTGTTCAAATGACGACGGCAGTGAAACTTTCGTAACAAAACTTTTATTTATAAATTGAAAAATAATTTTTGCAATAAAAAACATTTCCCTAATTTTGCAAACCTTATTACCGTATGCCTGAGTGGCGGAATTGGTAGACGCGTTGGTCTCAAACACCAATGACAGCAATGTCGTGCCGGTTCGACCCCGGCCTCAGGTACTGAAACGCACTTTTAAAAGTGCGTTTTTTTTTATATCCTTAAAACACTTCACACAAAAATTATCTTTCGTTAAGGTATAAATTTGTATATTTGTAATAAATAATTTTTAAAAAAAATATTCAGGATTGCATTTTCCCGTTATGAAACTCTTTTCAAATAAAACAAAGAAAAAACTTATTGCTGAAATTGAAAAATTAGAGCAAAAAAATAATGAGCTGAGAAAACAATTGCAAACAACATTCTTCAGCCCAATAAAAGATTTAAGTCAAGATGATTACGAACTTCTTATTAATGAAGAAACAGATGCCGTTTTTAAAGGGAATAAAAAAGGAGATTTTATTCTTGTTAACAATTACGCTTCTAAACTTACCGGTTATTCCGAGGATGAGTTATTAGGGATGAATATATCAAACTTATTTAAATCTAAAATTCTTAATCAACAACCTTTGAGATTTGATTTAGTGCTTGAAGGACAATCGATTAAAAACAAAAGACATATAACGAAAAAAAACGGCGAAACTATTTTAATTGAAATGACTTCCAAAAAACTTTCAGACGGAAGTTTGATTTGTATCATGCAAGATCTTTCAAGAGAAGATATCCTTCAAAAATCTCTTTCGGAAAGCGAAGAACGTTTCAAAGAAATTTTTAATAATGCTGCCGATTTCATGATTCTTTTTAAACTTAATAAAAAAAATCAACCTACGGTAAACATTGCTAATAATGCAGCATTAACAGCACTAAATTACAAAATAGAAGAATTGAAGGGGAAAAAAGTTTCCGATATTTTTATCAATGAAACCGAATCGGAATATTTTAAATTTTCCGTAAAATTAATGCAAGGAAAAAGAGTTTCATTTAAATCTGCACACATAAAAAAAGACGGTTCAATATTTCCGGTAGAAATTTCGGCAAAAATAATCAAAATCGGGAATGAAAAATATGTCCATACTGTTTCAAGAGATATCAGTGAAAGATTAAAAGCGGAAGAAAAAATAAAAAAAAGTGAGGAGAAATATCGCCTATTATTTGAATTGTTACCCTACGGCGGCGAAATTGTTGATACAAAGGGTATTATTACCGATATCAGCCCGGGAACTGCAAAGATGTTAAATTATACTAAAGAAGAACTCGTAGGCAAACATTTATCGGCGATTATTCATCCGGAAGATATGCTTCAGTATAAAAAAAAGTTTCCTCTGTTACTTCAAGGAAAAATACAGTCTGCAGAAATTAAAATGCTTAAAAAAGACGGCTCGGAAATAATTGTAATACGTGCCGGGCAACCGATAAAAAACCACAAAGGCAAAGTTGAATTTATATTAACATTAAGTGTTGATATTACGGACAGAAAAAAAGCAGAAGAAGAATTATTAGCAAAAAACAAAGAAATTGAAGCACAAAATGAAGAATATGCGGCTCTGAACGAAGAGTTATCGGAAAGCGGAAGAAAGCTGACAGGACTAAATGAGGAGCTTCTGATTGCCAAAGAAAAAGCCGAAGAAAGCAATCGCTTAAAATCTGCTTTTGTGTCCAATATGTCACATGAAATAAGAACACCGATGAACGGAATTTTAGGGTTTACACAATTATTGGCAAATCCGAATATTTCAGAAGAAAAGACAGAAGAATATATTAAAATAATTGTCAACAGCGGAAATCATTTACTGAATATTATTAATGATATCATTGATATTTCCAAATTAGATGCCGGTGAATTTAAAATACTTAAAGCACCCGTAAATATTACTAATTTATTGAAAGAACAATATACTTTTTTTTATTCTTATAAAACAGGAAAACAAAAACATCATCTTGAATTAATACTTAATATTCCTAAAACAAAAAAAGAAACGATTGTTTATACTGATGAAACAAGATTAAAACAAGTTCTGTCAAATTTGATTAACAATGCAGTAAAATTTACAGAAAACGGTAAAATTGAATTCGGATTTACAATCGAACAATCAAATGTAATATTTTTTGTTAAAGATACCGGTATCGGTATTCCTAAAGAAAAGCTTTCTGATATTTTTGAACGATTTAACCAAGCAGTTGTTAATACCGAAAAATTATACGGGGGAACCGGACTGGGCCTTTCTATTTCAAAAGCATGCACACAATTACTCGGTGGTAAAATTTGGGTTGAATCCGTACTTAATAAAGGTTCTGAATTTTATTTTTCGATTCCTTATAAAAAAGCGACAGTTTTTAAACAAAAACCTCTTATTAATACCAATCTGCATCTTGAAGGGAAAAAACTTTTAATTGTTGAAGACGACCCTTTAAATTTTGCCTATTTTGTTGAAATTCTTGACGAATTCAAACCGGAAATCCATCATGTAAATACAGCGGTTAAAGCTATTGAAATTGTTAAAGATATCGATTTTGACTTAATTCTTATGGATATCCAACTTCCCGGAAAAGACGGTAACTTTGCAACCGGAGAAATTAAAAAACTATTCCCCGACATACCTATTGTTGTTCAATCTGCCTATGCTTTTGAAAATGAAATCCAAATCAGTTATGATGCCGGTTGCGATGATTACATTACAAAACCGATAAAAAAAGATGAATTGATAAATGTTTTGAAAAAATATATTCAAGAATAATCCGCATATGATGTCTTTTTCAAAAAAAACATTAAACTTTCTTACTAAAATACTCCCCTCTCCTTTCAGCATTGCCGTTATTCTTACACTAATCAGCTTTATTACAGCCTATTTTCTGACACCGATAAGAAACGCTTCCGATACACCTGTTTTTAAACTCCTGGATTTTTGGGAATCCGGTTTTTGGGATTTATTAAAATTCGGAATGCAAATGATGTTGATGCTGGTTCTGGGGCACACATTGGCTTTAACAAAACCGATTGACAGACTTATCCGAATCTTTTCTCAAAGCGGAACAAATACAGCAAAAGCTGCCTTTACGGTAACTTTTTTTACTGTTCTTGTCAGTTTCTTTAATTGGGGATTAGGTCTGATTTTTGGGGCTGTTTTGGCACGAAAAACAGGTGAATTTGCCGCAGAAAAAGGATACAAATTAAATTATCCCTTGATTGGTGCCGCCGGATATTCCGGCTTAATGGTATGGCACGGCGGTTTATCCGGTTCGGCACCCTTGAAAGTTGCCGAACAAGGACATTTCCTGGCTGATAAAATCGGTGTCATTCCTTTATCAGAAACGGTTTTTTCTCAAATGAATATTATAATCAGCATAACTTTAATTCTTATTTTACCGATAATAATGTACCTCATCGGGAAAAAAACAAAAGCTAAAAAAGTAAAATTAACACACACAATACAAATAAAAACTTCTGATAAAAAAACTGTTAAAGGTGCCGAAAAGCTTGATTTTTCGAGGATTTTCGCCTTTTTCCTTTCAATTCCGATATTAATTGCCGGAATTTACAAATCAATTCAAGCGGGAAACATCAGTGTTCTGAATTTAAATTACATCAATTTTATATTATTCGGTTTGGCATTATTGTTTCACGGAACTATTTTTTCATTTACAAAAGCCGTAACCGAAGCTGTTAAGGGAGCATCAGGTATATTAATTCAATTTCCGCTTTATGCCGGTATTATGGGCGTTATGAAATATTCCGGCTTAACCGATGTCTTAACCGATTTTTTTGTTTCTGTTTCAAATCAAAATACATTTCCGGTATACACACTTATCAGCGGAGGTATTGTAAACATTTTTGTTCCGAGCGGCGGCGGACAATGGGCCGTTCAAGGTCCTGTTATTACGGAAGCAGCCAAGCAACTCGGCGTTCCCGTTTCAAAAAGTGTAATGGCATTGGCATACGGCGATGAACTTACAAATATGTTACAACCCTTTTGGGCATTACCGCTTCTGGCAATTACCGGATTAAAAGCTAAACAAATTTTTCCTTATACATTATTATTAATGCTCGCAGGATTTTTAATTTTCACAATCGGATTACTGATTTTTTAATCTCCGTTTTCGTAATTAAGACTATACTCAAAATGAAATAAATTATTCAATACTGATAAGTTCCGTAACCGAAATTAAATTATCATT
Organism: Bacteroidales bacterium; assembly: GCA_029932445.1. Classification (GTDB taxonomy): domain Bacteria; phylum Bacteroidota; class Bacteroidia; order Bacteroidales; family JAADGE01; genus JAADGE01. The sequence continues at coordinate 9,598 of JAOZQB010000069.1, forward strand.
TTTATCATAAGACTCACTTTTTACGTTTCCGATATTTTTTTTAACCCAATTTACGGTATGCATTTTAACGGTTATAAATCCGAATTTTGCACTGACATCCTGAGAGACTTTAATCGTTTCAAAATTCCCTGCAAGTGTAGTAATTGTTTCATAACTTTCTGCTTTTCTGTTTGTTATGTCTGTTTTAAAAACAATCGGAATACCTGCATTTATCTCTGCTTTAACATAACCGTCGTCTAATGTCATTCCGGGTTTCAAATTAGCCGGATAACTGATATTTTTAAAATCAATTGTAATCTGTGATTCATCATATGCTTTCATCTGCTCCTCATTCAAAAAAGTATTCATGTCAATATAAAACGTATTATCTTTACATAAAAATTCCAAGGTATCTTGATTTGTAATTTTTCTTTTTTTACTCGTATCATAAGATATTTGAATAATTTCATAAGCCGTTCCGCCGTCTTTATCTTTCTTTGAAAGTAATTCTTGAGAATAATAACTCTGAATTTTACCTTTTTTATTACTTGTTTGAAACATTAACTTTTGCCCGACTTTGGTCGGAATGTATGCTTCACAATTTTGAGCTTTTAAAGATGCAGAAATTAATAAACTGATAAAAATAATTGAGAATAGTGTTTTCATGATATAAAAATTTACTAAGTTAATAAAGTTACAAATATAACTAAAAAAGAGATATATCTTTTTTTCTTGAATCTTCGGATTTAAAAAAAGCTGCATTTAAAATGCAGCTCTGAATTTCTGTTTTATATTTCTCTTCTGTGATAAATCTTATCAAAATCTCTATCTTCATCAAATTGAAGATATTTATAAATATTACTCTCGTTCGGTTGAACATATTTATTATAATAGTCAAAATATTCTTCAGGTGTAGGAATTCGATTTAAGCCGGAAACAATAGCAGCCATTTCGGCAGATCCCAGATATACTTGTGCTCCTTTTCCCATTCGGTTATCAAAATTCCTTGTTGAAGTTGAAAAAACCGTGACGCCGTCCGGTACTCTTAATTGATTTCCCATACAAATTGAACAACCGGGAAGTTCAATTCGTGCACCCATTTTATTAAACTTTGAAAATTCGCCTTCCGATTTCAATTTGGCTTGATCCATTCGTGTCGGCGGCACAATGTATGTTCGAACTTCTGCATTTCGCTCAAATCCGTCCCAAATTTTTGAAGCTGCTCTGTAATGGCCGATATTGGTCATACACGAACCTATAAATACATCATTAACAGGTGTGTTCGCAACCTCAGAAATATATTTTACATCATCGGGATCATTCGGACAACAAACAATCGGTTCTTTAATTTCCGACAAATCAATTTCAATAACAGCTGCATATTCCGCGTTTTCATCTCGGGATAAAAGTTGCGGATTTTTCAGCCATTCTTCCATTGCTTTAATACGTCTTTCAATTGTAGGTGCATATCCGTATCCTTCTTTTACCATTTTTTTCAATAATGCAACATTTGATCTCAAATAAGTTGCTAC
>JAOZQB010000069.1:11208-13438 GCA_029932445.1 Bacteroidales bacterium
AACATTTGATGCATTTTTGTATCTGTTTCTTTCGGATAAGCTGCTGTATGACAGAATGTTTGAAGATAAAAGTCCGATTGAAATTTTAAACATGCCAATTCTGTAATTTCATCGGCTGTCATGGGTCCTGTTGTATCTTGTGAACCAACCGTTGTCATTTTCGGTTCTACAGCCATACCGGGCAAAACACCTTCCATATCACAAGCACGACCGACCATTTTTTGTGCCAATGTATAAGCTTGATTCGGTTTTGCAACAGGATTTTGAGGTTTTGCAAAAACATCCGTTTCTCCTAATCCTAAAACTTCTCGTGCATCAGCCGTTAATTTTCTTCCTATGATTAACGGAATTCTTCCGCCGGCTCTGAATTCATCAGCCAAGGTATTAGGTTTCAATTCAAATGTTGATAATACTTCGCCTTTTTCGGATGTAATCTCACCTTTTACCGTATTGACAGTTATAACTTCTCCGTGACTTAGTTTTGAAACGTCTGCAATTAACGGTAAACCGCCTGAATCTTCAACTGTATTAAAAAATATAGGAGCAATAACACCGCCTATTACAATGGCATCTCGTCTTTTATTCGGTACAAAAGGAATATCTTCTCCCATATGCCATAACACACTGTTTGTAGCTGATTTTCTGGAAGATCCGGTTCCTACGACATCACCGACATACGCTACTTTATGTCCTTCAGCTTTCCATTTTGCAATCTCTTCATTACTCCCGGGTTTTCGAGCTTTTAACATTGATAACGAATGCAAAGGAATATCCGAACGACTCCACGCATCACTTGCCGGAGATAAATCATCGGTATTCGTTTCACCTTCTACCATAAAAACTTTCACTTTTATATTTTCGGGAAGCGCCGGTTTTGACTTAAACCATTCGGCATTTGCCCAAGATTCAATAACTTTTTTTGCAAAAGCATTTGTCTTTGATAAATCGGCAACTGTTTTAAAAGCATCATAAACAAAGGTTGTTTGCCCGAGTGCTTTGACGGCATCATCTGCTAATTCATTATTTGAAAGCGTGTCAATTAAAGGGGCAACATTATAGCCTCCCAACATAGTTCCGAGAATTTCAACGGCTTTTTTCTTTGTAATTAAGGGAGATGATTTTTCACCTTTAATAATCTGATGTAAAAATTGGGCTTTTACCTTTGCTGCAGGGTCAACACCGGGGGAAATACGTTCGGTAAATAGATTCATTAAAAAATCTTCCTGTCCTTTAGGCGGGTTTTGAAGTAATTCGCATACTCCTTCCGCTTGTTCCGAATTTAAAGGCAATGCAGGAATACCCATTGCATTTCTATCGGCTTCGTGTTTTAAATATTGTTCTGTCATTATATATAGATATTATTTTATGTTTTTTAAAAGTGTTGCAAAAATATAAAATTAAGCCGGTTTTTTTGAAAGTTTTGTAATTTATATCACGCCTGAAAAATTTAATTCAGAAAATGAAAATTCAATTTTCCGAAATAAATAACTAATTTTGCAGTCCTTTAAAACAAAAAACATAAAAAATGGCTCTTAAATGCGGAATCGTAGGACTTACGAACATCGGTAAAACAACAATATTTAACTGTTTTTCGGAAACAAAAGCGGAAGTTACCAATTTCAGTTTCAGTACGGATAAATCAAATCTCGGAACCATAAAAGTTCCCGATCAAAGATTATACGAACTTGAAAAACTTCAACCAACTGAGAAAATAGTCCATACCGTTGTAGATATTATTGATGTACCCGGAATAGCAAAAGGTGCAAGTGAGGGAGAAGGAACAGGCAATAAATTTTTGGGCGACATTCGAAATACCGATGCTTTAATTCATGTGCTTCGTTGTTTTGATGATGATAATTTACCGCATGTCGAAGGGTCGATTGACCCTGTCAGAGATATGGAACTTCTTAATTTTGAACTTCAGATAAAAGACTTAGAATCTGTTGAAAAAAAAATTACACGTCTTGAAAAAGTTGCAAAATCAAATGATAAAGATGCTGTTAAAGGTTTGGAAGTTCTGAAAATTTATAAAGAACATCTTGAAAATTTTAAACCGGCACATTCTGCTCCGGTAAAAGAAGATGATAAAAAATATGTGAAAGATCTTAATCTTCTTACTATAAAACCGCTTATGTATGTTTGTAATGTTGATGAAGCATCTGCAATAAACGGAAATAAATATACCGAAACTGTTTTTGATGCTTTAAAAGATGAAGATGCTCAAGTTTTT
>JAOZQB010000070.1:0-6260 GCA_029932445.1 Bacteroidales bacterium
AGGCTCAGCAGTCGGTTTGACAAGCTCAGGCTCCGGAACATTCGGAGGCTGAGCCTGCCGAAGCCGGATTAGCAGAAAGCAACAAAAATAAAAAAACCCGCAGATACAGCCGGAAGGCTGTCTCAAACGCTTAGCACCTTCGAGGTGCTTAGCGTTTTTTTATCCGACCTCACAGGTTTTTCGATACGGATATTAAAACCCTGACAGGGTTCCGAACCCTGTCAGGGTTAAATGAGGATTAATACAAAAAAGAGTAAGACCCGAAATGCTTTGCAAAACGGGTCTTCATACTCAAAATCAAACGTACAAGGAAAAACTTAATATTTTTTATTACTCTTCTTCATATTCTATAAATTCAAAATCCAGTTCAACAATTTCATCAAACTCTTCTCCGGCTTCCTGCATATCTTCATCTTCTTCAAGAAAATACCATTTAATACTAACAGGAAATCCGCTTTCGCTTATATCTTCCAATTTAAAAAAAATGTCTAACAATAATTTTGCAGAAGCCGTATTAAAATATTCCATTCTTACATCAAGAACCAAAGGCTCTTTCGGACCTGCATTTTTATAATCATCCAGCCATTTAATCAACTGTTGATAAAACTTATCAGCATCAGCAGGAAAAGAACGACCGGTCAACAAAAATTTGTTTTCTTCCGAATCAAAGATTACTCCCGGAGTATCTTGCCCTGCTTTCAATTCTATTTTATCAGGAAACATATTAATTAGTTTTCAGACAAAAATAGAAAAACTTTTTATAAAAATACAAATATTATTCCGGAAAGTCAAATTATTCTTACTTTATTCCAATTAATCATTAATTCCGGACAATATTTTTTGATATTTTTCTTTATCGGATAAAATAATTTTTGCTTTTTTCAATGATCTGTCAAACTTCATTTCATCACGAATCATTCCTTCTCCGTAATAATATCTTTTAATAATTTCTCTTTCCAATATCGGAATAATTTCTTCTTTAAATTGCATTAATGCATTGGTTTTATCAATACTCAGTTCTTTTTGAAGTTCCTTAATCTTAACAATTATTTCTTGTTCATAATGCTCATTTTCAGCTGTTTCAGCTAATTTTTCAGCCATAATTCCGGCTTCGGATTGAAAATTATAATTATCTTTTTCAACAAATTTTATGAATTCGTTATAAACGGAATTATTTAAAATAAATTCATTAACGGGGGAAATTTTTTCATGTTCATAATAATATTTCGTAGAGAAATCAAAGATTTCAAAATTTCTCAGTAATTCTTCCGTGAACTTACTTAATGCTTTTTCCGAAATCCGGATATCGGGTTCAATTCCGCCGCCGTCATATACTTTTCGACCGTTTAAAGTTTTAAATTCAGAAATTAAAGAATCCGGAACGTTTCCGATACTTCCGTCAGGATTACGATGCGAATAGTCAATGGCTTGAATGCATCTTCCGCTCGGAATATAATATTTTTGCGTTGTAATTTTGATACGTGTATTATATTCGGTTTTACGGGTAATTTGTACCAATCCTTTACCGAAAGACCGTTGTCCGATAATAACGGCGCGGTCTAAATCTTGCAAAGCTCCGGAAACAATTTCGGATGCCGATGCCGAATGACTGTTAATTAAAACAACAAGCGGTAAATCCGGAAAAAGAGGGTCTTTCTTTGCTTTATAATCATGATTCCAACTTTTTACACGCCCTTTTGTCGAAACAATTTCACTGCCTTTCGGAACAAACAGATTAACAATGTTTACGGCTTCGTTCAATAAGCCGCCCGGATTTTCGCGTAAGTCAATAATAAGTCCCGATAATTTTTGCTTTTCATTTAAGTCCTTTAATTTTTTTCGGAATTCATTTGACGAATTTGCCAAGAATGAATTTAATTTAATATATCCTAATTTTCCGTCAAGAATATCCGTGAAAGGAATAAGCGGAGAAATAATTTTTTTCCTTACAATAATCTTTTCTGTCGGATTTTCACGTCCGAATCGTTTAATTAACAGATGTATTTCACTGCCCGGTTCACCTTTAAGATTTTTTCGAATTTCGGAAATGTTTTGTTTTGTAATGTAAATTCCGTTCACCGCAATTATTTCATCTCCGACTTTTAATCCTGAACTGTCAGCCGGTGAATTTTTATTAATATTACTAATCAATAAAGTTTCTTTTTTATCGAAAATACTTGCCCCGATACCGCCGTATGCACCGGTTGTCATTAATTTATAATCTTCAATCTGATTTTCGGGATAAAAAACGGTATACGGATCCAATTTTTGTAAGAATTCTTTTGTTGCTTCTCCGATTAGTTTCGGAACATCAACATCATCAACATAATACATCCTGACTTCACGTACAACATCGTGAAACAAATCGAAACTTTTTGCCAATTCAAAATCATCACCGTCATCATAGATTTTAAATGCTGTTAAAGTTCCGATAAATAATATCAACAACAGTAATAATGAAAATCGATTGTTATTTTTAATGTATTTTTTCATAATTTAAATTGTAAGTTCTTGTTTCTCTGAGATTTATATTTTCCCGGAATATAAATTATCAATACTGTCTGATTTTATTTATAATTCATTGTTATCCGAATAATTAAAAAACATGCGAAAATGCGAAATATATATTTATTATATCCCTGTATATAAATTCGTTAACAAGGACTGAAGTCCTTGATTTTGTCGGGTTATATATTAACCCCCGACTTAAGTCGGGGGCTTAAACAAACCACCGACATTAGGGTTTTAACCCGTTGATAAAATTTTAATCGGACCACAATGTTTCTAATTATTGAAATTTTACTTTTATTGAATTTTATTTTCATTTATATTGATATACAAAATAAAAAAAATCAGCTAATTCTGAATTTGTGTTTTTAAAATATAAATTTACTTAAATGCCGGAATTCCCGTAATATCATAACCGGTAATCAGTAAATGAATATCATGGGTTCCTTCATAAGTAATAACCGATTCCAAATTCATCATATGTCGCATAATAGGAAAATCACCGCTTATTCCCATAGCTCCGAGAATTTGCCGACTTTCTCTTGCAACTTTTAAAGCCGTATGCACATTATTACGCTTTACCATTGAGATTTGAGCCGGTGTTGCCTTGTTTTCGTTTTTTAGCTGTCCAACGCGTAATGCCATCAACTGTGCTGCCGTTAATTCAGTCAACATTTCGGCAAGTTTTTTTTGAGTCAGCTGAAATGATGCAATCGGTTTTTTAAATTGTTTTCGTTCTTGAGAATATTGAAGTGCCGTATTAAAACAATCAAATCCGGCACCCAAAACACCCCATGCAATTCCGTAGCGAGCAGAATTTAAACACATCATCGGACCCTTTAATCCGGAAATATTCGGCAATAGATTTTCCTTCGGAATCTTAACATTATCAAAAACTAATTCACCTGTTACCGATGCTCTTAAAGACCATTTTTTTAAGGTTTCAGGTCTTGAAAAACCCTCAAAATCTTTTTCAACAATTAGTGCTCTTACTTTATTTTCCTCATCTTTTGCCCACACAACAGCCAGGTCGCAAATCGGTGCATTCGTAATCCACATCTTTGCTCCGTTCAATAAAAAATAATCTCCTTCATCGGTAAATTTTGTTTCCATGCTTCCCGGATCGGAGCCGTGATTCGGTTCTGTCAAACCAAAAGCACCGACAAATTCACCGCTTGCTAATTTCGGCAAATATTTTTTTCGCTGTGTTTCATTTCCGAATTCATAAATCGGATACATTACCAAAGATGTTTGAACGGAAGCCGTGGATCGAATTGAAGAATCCCCTCTTTCCAATTCCTGCATAATTAACCCGTAAGTTATTTGATCAAAACCCGATCCGCCGTATTTTTCAGGAATAAAAGAGCCCAAAGCACCAAGTTCTCCCATTTGTTTAATAAGCTCAATCGGTGATTGATGCTTATGATTTGCTTCATCAATTATCGGTAAAACATTTTTATTAACCCAAGCACGAATCGAATCCCTGATTAATTTTTGTTCATCGGACAATAGCTCATCTATGTTAAAATAATCTGTTATCATATTTAAAATTCATTTGTTGTCGTACAAAGAAAAAAAAAATGCTTAATTTTGCACTCTGAAAACTAAAATATTTGCTTTAAACAGATGGATTTTTTTACGCAAAACCAATTATTTGTAATATACGTCATTAATTTATCCTTTATTGCATATGTCAGATATACAAATTTCGGGTTTATTAAAAAAATACTGATTGCTGCCGTAAACTATAATACGGCACAGCAAATTCAAAAATCGGAAATTAATAAAAAATCAATTACAAACATCTTCTTATCTCTTAATTTCTATATTTCCGCCGGTGTTTTTTCTGTTTATTTATTAAGTAACCGGAATTTGATACCTCCGGGAATCAATCATTTTATCATTTTTATAAGTATTTTTTTTGTTATTTTTTTCATAATATATTTAAATGCCGGAATTAATTTTTTATCTGCTTCTGTTTTTAAACTGAAAGAAATCGCCGTTGATTTTCATCGTAACAATAAAACTTCTTACCAGGCAATGGGAATTATCTTATTTATTATTAATATTTTAATATCATTTTCATCAATCAGTAACAGTGCTTTTTTTACGGGAATTATTATTATCATATTTTTTTATTTTTTAAGAATATTACGCTATATCAAAATAAATTTATCAAAACAGATGAATAGTTTCTACTTGTTTTTATACCTTTGCGCCGTTGAAATTTTACCGATTTTATATATCTTTAAATTTTTAACAATTTATTGCAACCCAACTAGCTAAAATCCAATCGTTTAACTAAAACCTTACGTTTTGAAAATAAAAAATATTTTAGTTTCACAACCCGCTCCCCAAAATGAAAAATCACCGTATTTTGATTTAGAAAAGAAATATGGTATAAAAGTCGACTTTCGTGCTTTTACTAAAGTAAATGGTTCTGATGTAAGAGAATTCAGAAAGCAAAAAATCAACATTTTGGAACACTCAGCAGTTATCATGACGAGCAAAGCTGCCGTTGATAACTATTTCAGGATTTCTGAACAAATGCGTTTAACCATTCCGATTTCAATGAAGTTTTTTTGTGTTACGGAATCAATTGCCTATTATCTTCAAAAATATATTACTTACAGAAAGCGAAAAATATTTTTTGCTCAGAAAACCTTCGATGAGTTATTGGATTTAATGGCAAAACACAGAAAAGAGAAATTTTTATTGCCTGTAGCAAAAACTCATAAACCGACAATTACCAAGAAATTAAAAGCTGCCGGTTTCAGTTTTTCCAAGGTCGTAATGTATGAAACGGTGAGTGCTGATTTATCAGATTTAACAGATATTCATTATGATGTGATTGTTTTTTTCAGTCCTGTCGGCATTTCATCTTTATTTGAAAATTTTCCCGATTTTGAACAAAACGGAAGAATCATTGCTTCTTTGGGTAAATCTACTGCAAATGCTGTAAAAAAAGCCGGTCTGCGATTGGATATTAATGCACCTACAAAAGAATATCCGTCAATGACAATGGCGATTGAGAAGTTTATTCTTGAAAATAATAAATGACCGAAAAAAAACTTACATTCTCTGCAAAAGAACATTTAAAAAGCAGAAAAGAAATATCCCGTATTTTCACAAACGGGATATTTCTTTATTCGGATTTTATAATTTTAAAATATTTACCGGGGGAACATCAAAAAATGCACAAACTTGCCGTCAGTGTTCCGAAAAGACTTTTTAAATCAGCGGTTATACGAAATAAACTGAAACGAAGAATTAGAGAATCATATCGCCTTAACAAATACATTCTTTATGATTATTCTGAAAAATCAAAGGTTTTTTTTAATTTTTTAGTTATCTATAAGCACAAGGAGATTTTACCCTATCAAAAAATTGAAGAGCATCTTGTTATTTTATTGAACAAACTTATTGAGCAAGCTTAACCCGAATTATTCATGAAAAATCAAAAATACACCGGTAATAAACTAAATAATAATGATTTAGCTGTTATCGCAAGATGTCTCAAATTTGGGTAATTTTTCACCGAATGTGTATTTTTTCTTTGCCCGACTCATCTTTGCAAACCCCTTGCAGTATAAGAATACAGCGACAGGATTTGACGCCATGATTCAGGCAAAGAAAAACCGTATGAATAATTCGGGTTAATTTTCTTCCGGTTTCTTTTTTCGATTTATTAAAAGATAAATAATCGGTAAAATCCCGGCTGTGTTAATAATGCCAATGACAATAAACCAAGC
>JAOZQB010000070.1:6360-13360 GCA_029932445.1 Bacteroidales bacterium
CTTTTTCCCATTCGCCGTACATCGGATTCGGAAAAGCAATGTAATTTGTACCGAATAAATTTGAATGCATATTAACGGAATCATTTCGATTCATGTTTTTTGAATATTTAAAATTTTCGTCAAAATCGCGCAAATTATCTCCGAGATACAAAATCACATCATAATCTTTCAAAACAATATTTCTGCGTATCGTTTTATCTGATGTCTTATCTTTCAACAGGATATGTTTTTTATCCGCAAAAGGGAATCCGGCATTTTGTAAGTTTTCAAGGGTTGTTTGAAGGTTTTTTACACTTCGGTTTGAAATATAAAAAATTTCGATGCCCTTTTCTTTTACAAAATGAGCAAAATCAACAGCACCCGGAAGGGCTTCAGCCCTTTTTTCATTAACCCATTTAGTCCAGCTTTTCGTATCAAAATGAGTTCCTGTTTCTATCAATCGAGCATTATACGGACTGTTATTCAGAACCGTTTCATCAATATCCGTAATAACGGCTTTGGGTTTCTTTTTCTTTATTTTAAATCGATCTTTTTTTAATTTATCATCTAAAACTAATTTTGCATAACTAAATGTTTGATAGTAAATTGCACGTGCTTCGGCTGATTTTTGAAACCATAAAGTTGCCGCCACCTGATGTTCCGAATTTGAAATGTCCGAAGAGTCTTTAGTGACAATAACTTCTTTTTCAATATTTTTTTCTTTATCACAGCATGATGATAATGCAAATACCGAAATCACGGCAATAAAAAATAATTTTTTCATTTTTTTCTGTTTAAAATTTAAAGATACAACATTTTTACAAATCTTTATTCTTTGAATCAAGAATAATCGTAACCGGACCGTCATTTATTAATGAAATTTGCATATCGGCACCAAACTCTCCGGTTTTTATTTCTTTTCCGATTTCTTTTTCGCAAATTTTAATAAATTTTTCATACAACGGAACGGCAATTTCCGGCTTTGCCGCTTTTATGTACGACGGTCGATTCCCTTTTTTGGTTTTTGCATGAAGCGTAAATTGACTGACCAGTAAAATTTCACCGGAAATATCTTTTATTGACAGATTCATCACGCCTTCTTCATCGTTAAAAATACGTAAACCACTTATTTTTCGGGATATCCAAAGCAAATCGTCTTCCGAATCTTCATTTTCAAAACCGGCTAAAACTAATAAACCGGTTCCGATATTCGATTTAATCTCTCCTTTAATACTAACAAAACATCCGCTTACTCTTTGTATGATTACTCTCATTTTTTAACAAACTTTTTATCAATTAACAATTCCGCAATTTGAACCGCATTAGTTGCCGCACCTTTTCTTAAATTATCGGCAACAATCCATAAATTCAAACTGTTTGCCTGTGAAAAATCTCTTCTGATACGACCCGCAAAAACAGTATCTTTTCCTTGTGATACAATAGGCATCGGATAAATATTATTTTCCGGTTCATCGTAAACAACAACGCCGGGCATATCCGTCAACAATTTAACAACATTTCCAAGGTCAAAATCGTTGATAAATTCAACATTAATTGCTTCCGAATGCCCGCCCAAAACCGGAATTCTTACAGCTGTTGCCGTCAGATTAATTTCTCGGCTTAAAATTTTATGCGTTTCGTTCACCAATTTATCTTCTTCTTTCGTATATCCTTTTTTTGTAAATACGTCACAATGCGGAATACAATTATTATCAATTATATGCGGATATGCTTTTTTACCGTATATATTTGCTCGCTCATTTATCAATTGCTCCACGGCTTCTTTCCCGGTTCCCGTTACCGATTGATACGTTGAAACAACAACACGTTTTATTTGATATGCTTTATGCAACGGGTATAAAACCATAAGCATTTGAATGGTTGAACAGTTCGGATTTGCAATAATTTTATCTTCGGAAGAAAGTTCATTACCGTTAATTTCGGGAATAATTAGTTTTTTGTCGGGATGCATACGCCAAGCCGAAGAATTATCAATAACGAAGGTTCCGATTTTTTCAAATTCAGGTGTATATTTTAAAGAAATCTCCGAACCGGTTGAAAAAAATGCAATATCCGGCTTATTATCAATTGCTTCTGTTACGGACAAGATTTTGTATTTTGTTCCTTTAAATACAATTTCTTTACCGACTGACTCATCCGAAGCAATAGGAATAAGTTCCGAAACAGGAAAATTTCTTTCATCCAGAACCTTCAGAATTACTTCACCAACCAAACCCGTTACACCTATAATTGCAACTTTCATGTTAAATTAATTTTAAGCATTAATTGTTTTTCATTCAAAAGTGTTAATTTTGAAACATAAAGCAAAAATATAATTCTATTCCGAACTTTATTTTAAATTCTTATGAAATATTTATTTTTATTATTTTTATTTTTATTTCCGACTTTAATTTTTTCTCAGATTAATGATGATTTTGAAGACGGTGATATTTCCGGATGGACAGAAGGTACTGCAGGAGATTGGATTTCTTCAAACTCTTCACCGATAACCGGAAGTTATTCTTTAAAACACAACCTTGATGCTGTAGCGGGAATAAGTTACATAACACATAACATTAACGGAATATCAATTCAAAACGGGGAATCGATTTGGCAATTTAATTTTAAAAACGGTGCTTGGAATCCCTCCGGAAGCAACTATTTCGGAGTATACCTTTTTTCAAATCAAGAAGATTTAACTGCCGATATTAACGGATATGCATTTGGTGTGAATATGACAGGAACAAATGACGTTTTAACTCTTTGGAAAGTGTCGGGCGGCACTTTTTCTGCAATTGTCGAAACACCGTATGTATGGCCGAACAGTGCAACAATCGGTGTTAAAATCACCCGTTCCGGAACAGGTTTTTGGACTGTAGAATATGATACTGACGGAGGATTCGACAACCTTATTTCCGGAGGTACAGCTACGGATAATACTTTTACAAATGCATTATGTGCGGGAGCTTTTTTTGAATTTACGTCAACACGTGCCGGAGAATTTTGGCTTGATGATTTTTCCGTTACCGGACCACCGGATACGAATCCGCCGACAATCCAAAACATTACGCCTGTAACAAACAACACTTTAACTGTAGATTTCAACGAAGAATTAGATCAAACAACGGCTGAAACAATCAGCAATTATTCCGTTGACGGCGACATCGGAAATCCGACTTCCGCAACTTTAAATTCCGGAAACCGGAAACAAGTACAATTGATTTTCACAAACACCTTTACCGACAACACAAATTATCAGTTAAGTGTTAACAATGTGGAAGATTTATCCGGAAACCCAACTGTAAATGAAACGGCTGGTTTTTCTTTTGTTCAAATTGCAGCAATTTCCGCAAGCCCGACTTCGGCAAATACGCTTGATGTTTTATTCAACAAAACGGTTGACCCGACTACGGCGCAAAACACAGTAAATTATTCCGTTGACGGCAGTATCGGAAATCCGACCTCTGCTGTAGTTGACGGAACGGATGATAAACTCGTTCATTTAAGTTTTGCATCTGATTTTATTTTAGAACAAAACTATATTCTTTCCGTAAGCAATGTGGAAGATACATCCGGAAATGTTATTTTAACAGTAAATTTATCTTTTAATTACTATGTAACACAAGCTTTTGATATTGTCATTAACGAAATTATGTGCGACATAAATCCTCCGCCCGAAGTACTTCCCGCAAAAAAATATATCGAAATATACAATAACTCTTCATATCCTATAAATTTAGAAGGTTGGAGCATAACATTTTATGATGAGACACCAAGTGAAAAAATTTTCGGATCAGTAAATATTGCCGCCGGTGAATACGGAATTATCTGTGATGATGATGATATTGCTCTTTTTGAACCATACGGAATTGTTCTCCCGATAAGTACATTGTCTGATTTAACAACGACAGGAAAACGTCTTATTCTTAAAACTTCTGACGGAACAATAATCGAAGATTTAACATATTCAAATCAATGGTATAATAATCCGGATAAAGATGACGGCGGTTGGTCGCTGGAACGAATTGACCCGACGAACTTTTGCGGCGGCGAAACCAATTGGACGGCAAGCCTCAGCTACACCGGCGGAACACCGGGACAACAAAACTCCGTTTTTGCTTCAAATCCGGATAATACAGCTCCCGAATTACTTGCCGTAAATATTATTTCTTCCGATCAAATAAGTCTGGCTTTTGATGAGAATATCAGTTATGCAAGCGGCTCCGAAACGGCAAATTTCACAATTGGTAACGGTATCGGAAACCCTTCATCGGCATATGTTGATGCGGAAGATAAAACATTGGTGCATCTGTTTTTTGCAAATAACTTTTCCGACAAGCAAAGCTATCAATTAATGGTTGAAAATGTTTCGGATAATTGCGGAAACACCATTCAAACAACAGCATACGACTTTACTTATTACCGTATTCATCCGATTGCTTTATGGGTTAAAGACGAAAAACATATTAAATTGGAATTTTCCGAAACAGTTGATTTATTAACAGCAACTGATGTCAATAATTATGTCTGCAATAAAGGAATCGGAAATCCCGAATTCGTCATAAGAGAAAGCTCGGACAGCAGTATTGTGCATTTACAATTTGCAACCGATTTTCCCGATGCGGAGAACCTTTCTTTAAGCGTTTCAGGAATTAAAGATATAAACGGCAACACGATGCACGACACGACTTTAAACTTCTCATATTACATCCCGAAAACCAATGATATTGCAATAAATGAAATATTGTTTAATACCTATCCTGACGGAACGGACTTTGTAGAATTATATAACCGAGCTGAATATCCCGTTGATTTGACAAACCTTCAATTGGCAAAAAGAGATGCGGATAATCCGGACAGTTTAATCCAAATTTCGCTCTTGTCGGAAGAAAATAAATTGTTTGAGCCGGCAACATATTTGGCTTTCACAACAAGTAAAGAAGGCGTTTTACGTTTCTATATGAGCCAAAACGAAGAACATATTTATGAAATTCCGGATATGCCGACCTATTCGGATGATATGGGAACCGTTGTGCTTTTATACAAAGATACGACAATAATTGACGAATTTTCTTATAATGAAAACATGCATTTTCCGCTTTTGGATGATAATGAAGGCGTTTCTTTGGAGCGTGTAAATTACGATAAGCCGACACAAGATGATTCGAATTGGCATTCGGCTTCGGAATTGGTCGGATTTGCCACCCCGGCATATCAAAATTCGCAATATAATGACGGTTCGAATGCAACAGATGAACCTGTCAATATTTCACCGCATGTATTTTCACCTGATAATGACGGCTTTGACGATTATGCAAATATCAACTTTAAATTTGATACACCCGATAATGTTGCAAGCATATACATCTTTGATGCCAAAGGCAGAATAATTAAAAAACTTGCCGAAAGTTTGTTGCTTTCAACAGAAGGGACAATCGTATGGAACGGAACGGAAGAAAACGGACGATTGGCTCCGGCTGGAACCTATTTGGTTTATTTTAAGGTTTTTGACGCTTCCGGAAATGTTAAGGTTTATAAAAATACGGTAATTTTGGCGAAAAAAATATAATATTCCTCTGTATTTGCTTGTTAACATTCCGAAAGTTTTAAACTTTCGGAATGTTTTTAATTACCGACTCCGCAGAAACAACTTGCTGTTGTTTCATTACATATCAATTAAAGAGACACGCACAATGTGTTTCAACAAAACACAATTAAAATACCGTAAATTTTCTGAATAATTTGAGCTATCTTTGTCCCGAAATTTAAACAAACAGATTGAAAACTTACGATGTAACAGTTATCGGAGCCGGAGCAGCCGGAATGTTGTCGGCAATCAGTGCTGCAGAAGAAGGTGCTTCGGTTTTACTCATTGAAAAAATGAGCCGCGAAGGTCGGAAAATGCTGATTTCCGGTAAAGGAAGATGTAATATTACCAACACGGCATATCAATCCGAATTTTATAAAAAAATATATCCCAAACCAAAATTTCTGAAATACGCATTTTCGACCTTTTTTTCAAAAGATATTCTCAACTTACTTGAAGAAAACGGACTTAAAACCAAAGAAGAACGCGGCGGCAGAGTATTTCCGGAAAGCGATAAAGCCAAAGATGTTGTTGCTACTTTATTGAAAATATTAAAGCAGAAAAGTGTTGATATAATGACAAATACAAAGCTTACTGAAATTATTACCGAAGATAACATCGTTAAAGGCATTAAAATCAACAGAGAAGATAAAAAAGACAGCATATTTGCAAAAAGCATTATTTTATGCACCGGCGGAAAATCTTATCCGGCAACCGGTTCAACCGGCGACGGATTTATGTTTGCGGAAAAACTCGGACATACCGTTACGGAATTACGACCGGCATTAGTTCCTTTAAGAACGGAAGGCGAAATTGCAGAAAAATTGCAAGGTTTAAGTCTTAAAAACTCCAATGTCAGCGTTTGGGTCAATCATAAAAAAGTGCGCTCGGAATTCGGTGAAATGATGTTTGCACACTACGGTTTAACGGGTCCCGTTATATTAACATTAAGCAAAATTGCCGTTGATGCTTTTGATAATAATAAAAATGTTGAAATTTCAATTGATTTAAAACCGGCGTTAGACGAGCAGAAGCTTGATAACCGTCTGCAAAGAGAACTCAATGAAAGCGGGAAAAAGCAAATTCGGAACGTACTGAAAACCTTATTACCCTCAAAATTAATTCCCGTAGTTTTAGAGCTGACAAAAATTGATCAATACAAGGAATGCAATCAAATTTCGGCAAAAGAGCGTAAAAAATTACGTGTTTTATTGAAAGATTTACGTTTTAAAGTCAACGGACATCGATCATACAAAGAAGCTATTATTACCGCCGGAGGAATTGACACGAATGAAATTGACGGAAAGACAATGATGTCGAAACGCATAAAAAATTTATATTTTGCAGGCGAAATTATTGATTTGGATGCCGAAACCGGCGGTTATAATTTTCAAATTGCATTTTCTACGGGTTGGTTGGCCGGAAAATCGGCGG
>JAOZQB010000260.1 GCA_029932445.1 Bacteroidales bacterium
ATCGGTTAAAAATCTGCGAATACACAAAGTTTCCCTGTTTCCTTTTGCAATTGACACACGATTTTCGCTTGATATAAAACTTGTAAATCCCACATCCGAAAGTTTCAAAATTACCCATCCCGATATCATCATTTACTATAACGGTAAAGAAATCGGCAGATCTGTTATTAAAAACAAAACCTACGAATTAAAAAAACGTTCCGAAACAACAATAAAAAACATTCAATTTCAAATTGACTTGGCTTATTTAAGCAATGAACTTTCGGGTTTAATCTCGGAAATCAAAAGCAATTGGCAAACCGGAAAAGGATTGGTTCAAAATCTTTCAATAGCCAACCAAAGCTTAACAAAATATCAGGACACCATACTGAAACACCTCACGGCAAAAATCAATCTCACAATAAACAGAGTTCCGATTTCTTATGAAGACACATTAGCCGGCGGTCATTCATTCGGAAAATTCATGCTCGGTTATGCACCGATGTCAGCCATTGACAGAACCATAAAAGCAGCTCCGCAGTTTGATAAATATTTTCCGCTTCCGAAAGGAAATAAAGAACGAATAAAACGAAATGCAAGTACGGAAGAAACCGTCAAACTCATGGTTGATATTGTAAACAAAGATTACAAATTAATCAAAGAAGCATCATTAAAGATTTTCAAAAGACCGACTGTTGAGCAAACTGCAAGATATATTTTCGATTGGATTTACAAACACATCAAATACGACCTTGAAATCGGCGAACAATTAAGAAATCCGCTTACAACTTATCATCTCGGACAACGATTGGCAAGAAAACATTATAAAGAAAACGGATTTTACAGCAAAGATTTATCTGCAGACTGTGATGACATCAGCATCTTTATTGCTTCAATACTGAAAAACTTAAATATCCCTTACTTATTCAGAATAGCCGATTATTCGGGAGGCGGATACTCACATGTCTATACACTTATACCGAGAAAAGGCAAAGTTCCGATAATAATTGACCCCGTATATCATGCCTTTAATGCCGAAAAAACTTATGTACGAGAAAAAACATTTGATATGAATAAAAAAGCTTTATCCGGAATTGATGTTTACTATCTCTCCGGAATAAATAACACATTCGGAAGCATTGCCGATGACACCTATAATTATCTTTTAAAATCAAGAGCAGCCATAGCCGAAAATCCGCAAAATTATGAACATGTTGCCGACCCGAAATTATTGGTACAAATGTATGATTATGCCATACAATATTGGAACACACCGCAAAGAGAACACGCAATTGACATCCTTACACAACAAGAAAACAGTTTAATTAATGCAGGATTTATCAGAACTGCTGGAATATCCGGATTCGGCAAAACACCCTTTTTCGACAGACTGAAAAATCTGAAAAACAAACTCAAAAAAATTGTCGGTAAATCCGATGAAACCGAAAAAGCGGAACACGAAGCCGATAATGCCAATTATGCCAATACAAACACACCTGCAAATATCTCTTCCGGAACGGATAAACCAAACAACTTTTTGGAAAGCACGAAGGCATTTATCTCGAAAAACAAATGGCCTATCGTCATCGGCACAACAGTTCTGACTGTCGGGACCGGTTATGCAATTAAAAATCGCAAAACACAAAAAGCAAAAAACTAATGGATAATCTTGAAAGAAACATAACAGATATCGTCGGCATGTCGGATTTTAATCAAAATTTGAACGGTCCGGATATAGAAACCGAAGCTGCGGTTCTGGCATACATTCAAAAAACAAGAAATGTCATTGCCGAAAAGCCCGACATATTTGAAACGCAACAAAACGCATTTCAAATGTTGCAAATGTTTGATTATCTGCTTGCCAATTGGCATCAAAACCGTTTTGAAGCAATAAAAATATTGGCTGAAAAAGAAAAACAATTATTGCAACAAGGCTTTATCTCTTATGATGCATCCGATTTAAGCATTTCCGAAGTAGCGGAAAATCCCGGTTTCTTTAATGCACTTGCCGAACTGTACGAAGATGAAATTGATGAGCTTGACGGGTTGTTTTCTAAAATCAAAGAACGCAGAGAAGAAAGAAAAGTAAAAAGAACCGAAAGACGAGAAGAAAGAAAAAGCAAATCTTTTAAGGAAAAGTTTAAAGGATTTGTAAGTAAAGTAAACAAGTTTAATCCGGTAACCCTAGCCGTAAGAAATGCTCTGCGCGGTATCCTTGCACTTAATTTTCTGGGCGTTTCAACAATGCTGATGAAAAATGATGCCCGTTCGAAAGGTGTTCTCGAAAAAGTGAAGAACATGTACAAAACAATGGGCGGCAAAGAAGACAAATTATTACAAACTTTAAATAAAGCCAAAAACAGAAAAGCCCTGTTTAACAAGAAAATACAACAAGACCTTGAAGCAGGGAAATTTAAAGGCATTGAAGGATTGGGTGAACCTTTTTCAATCGGCGGAATGATGGTTGCGGCAGGCGCATTTTTTCTGAAAATTTGGAATTGGATTAAAGGTGCCGGCTTTAAATTAAAAGAAGGTCAAGAAGGCAAATTAGAAGTTTTTAAAGATTCGGTTAATACTGTTTTTAAGAAGAAATTACCGTCTGATCAACAGAATAAACAGATTCCGGAAAACACAAAAAATTTTTCATACAATCTGCCCGAAAAAACAAATGATAACGGAGGCAGCAGAATAACTGACACAAAAGAAACCGATAAAAAAGCAAAGTGGAAGAAACCGCTAATTGCAGTCGGAGTTTTAGCCGGTGTAATAGGACTCGGTTACGGTGTATTCAATTTAAAAAACAAGCAAAAAGAAGAGAAGAAAGTTGTACAAAAAAAAGAAACAAAATTAGGCAACATAAATTTTCAATAGACATACCGACAAAAACAAGGCAATTTAATACGAACCAATTAATTAAAATAAAATGACAGGAAGTAACAAAAAGTCGGTATCGGCAAAAAAGGTCTTAGGAAACTATGACAAGATGCTTGCAGCATTCGGAGGAATGGTAGCAGGAAAAACACTTTCTCATTTTTTGGATAAAGCTGTTACATCCCAACCGGTTCAAGGATTGGTAGGTGTTGAATTGTCCGAAAATTTGAGCAAATACGTAAAACCCATAGCCGTAACGGGCGTAGGAATGGTCACATTCTCCGTTGCAAAAAATCAACATTTAAAATATGCGGGTATCGGATGTGCCGGTATCGGTGTCGGCGAACTTGCCAACGTGATGCTCGGAAAAGATTATTTGGCAGGAATAAACGGCGTAAGCGGATTCGGGAACAATGATGATTTTCAAATCATTGACCTTGAAAGTATGCAGACAATACCGCCTGCACCCGCTTTGGAATTACCGATTTTATCGGGAGATAAAGAATATGAGAACCCCGAAAGTTATCAGGAAGTATATACCGATTCTGAACTTTCGGACGATGAACTTGAAGCCGCATAAGGATTTCAAGCAGTGATATTAAACTAATTTATTAAACATTTTAAAAGGTTAAAAATGGTACAAAATGTAATCAGCGGCTTATTAAACGGAACTTT
>JAOZQB010000261.1 GCA_029932445.1 Bacteroidales bacterium
GTTGTTTCAATAATTTTTATATTGGTCGGAATTTATTATTTGCAATATTTATTTAAAATATATACGACACAGAATTATGAATGCAGACAAAAAAGAAATAGAAATACTGTGTCCGAACAAAAAATGTCCGAAATGTAAACGATTTATTGCATTTTTTGAGAAAATTATAAAAGAAAATAAAACAGATGCAGAAATTATAATAATTACCGGTTTAAAAGAATTATTACAATATAAAACATGGATTTTGCCGACAAGTTACATTAACGGCAAAAAAGTTTCAAGAGGCTATTTACCAAAAAATGAAGAAGTTCTTAAATTTCTTATTTAAAATAAAAAAAAATGAAAGTATTAGCAATATACGGCAGTCCCCGAAAAGAAGGTAATACGGCAAAAATGCTTGATGCCGCATTATCTGAATTTCCGAAAGAAGCAGAAATCCGCAGAGCTTATCTCGGAGAATTGAATTTTTCAGGTTGCGGACCGTGCAGAGAATGCAAAACAAAAGGATTTTGCGTAATCGAAGATGATATGCAAAAAATATTCAAAGATATGATTTGGGCAGAAATCATCATTTTCGGTTCACCTTCACATTTTTCCGATGTCAGTGTCGATATTAAAAAATTGATGGAACGAACATGGTGGATGAAAGGTAGTTTGAGAAATAAAATCGGCGGATATGTCGTAACCGGTCGCAGATATATGGAAAGCACACTCAACACATTGCATGCTTTTATGTTACGTCATCGGATGATACTCGGCGGAAGCGGAGCTTTGGGTTTTACTTTTTCCGAAATGGGCGGTTTAGAATACGATCCGCTCGCAATTCGAGATGCACATTATACAGGCATTCGTCTAATCGAACTTTATGAATTAATTTATGAAAGATAAAAATATGAATAAGAATATTTTAAAAATCGCTTTAGCATTAATGGCAATTATATTTGCCGGACAAACCATTTTTGCACAAGCAAAGAAAAGTACAAAATCAGTTACGGAATACAAGGTAACATTCATGGAACTCGGCTCTGTGCGATGTATTCCCTGTCAAAAAATGACAGCCGTTTTGGAAAGTATAAAAAAAAAATATCCGAAACAAGTAAAAGTAGAATTTTATGATGTTTGGACAGCAGAAGGTAAACCTATGGGTACAAAATACGGTATAAGATCAATTCCGACCCAGATTTTTCTCGACAAAAACGGAAATGAATATTTTCGCCATGTAGGTTATTTTCCTGAGGAAGAGCTTGTTAAAATATTAAAAAAAGGCGATGTTCAATAACATACGTAAAAAATTTGGCTTTTTTAAAATCAATCGTAATTTTACGATGAATTAATAAAATATGAAGAGAACAAAATTTGATATTACCTATCATGTCGATACGGAAGAACTTGCTCGTTTTGCAAAAGCACTTGCACATCCTGTAAGGGTGAAAATTATTAAATATTTAAGTGAGCAAACTTTTTGTTTTACCGGCGATTTGTTGGATGTAATTCCTTTGGCTCAATCTACTGTATCACAGCATTTAAAAGAATTAAAAAATGCAGGATTAATCGAAGGTGAAGTAAATCCTCCGAAAATAAAATATTGCATTAACAGAGAAAATTGGGAAAAAGCAAAAAGTTTATTCTGCATATTTTTTGATATAAATTTAGATGATAAAAGCTGTATGATATAATTTTTTTGTAAATATTAATCGTTTATTTGCGATATACTATAAAATTTAAAAATGAATAAAAATAAACCCAAAATTAAATTGACATTTTTCAACCTCGTAATGTCATTTTTTAAAATCGGCTTAACGGCATACGGTATGGCCATTTTGCAACAGATAAAAGCACTGCTGATTAACAATAAATGGCTTACAAGAAAAGAAGTTGACGAAGGCATTGCAATGGTTCAAATATATCCCGGTCCGATTATGTTTAACTTGGGAACTTATTGTTCCTACAAGTTAAAAGGGTTTTGGGGAAGTTTGCTGTCTGCCTTTTTCTTTCTTTTACCGTCTTATTTATTAATGTTGGTTTTATCTTGGGTTTATTTTAATTACGGTTCGGTAGAATGGGTAAAACCTGTATTTCTTGCACTTGAAGCGATGGTGGTAGGTATCGTTTTTCATGTTTTTCTCGATTTCGGAAAAAAATACATAACGAATTCAAAAGCGGCAACAATAGGAGCGGTTTCATTCCTGTTATTGTTATTTCATATTAATGCACTGCTGATAATATTAACGGCTGTCATATTGGAATTTATTGCAAATATTTTTTTGAAAGAAGAAACTAAAACGGATGAAAAATCTGAAGAAACCGAGTTTGCAAAAGAAATTCCCGGGAAATTATCAAAACGATTGACAGCAATAATTATTACCGGAATAATTTTCATTGCATTTTTTCTTATCGGTATATTTGTTCATACCAAAAACGGTATTTTGTTGTTTTCCATGTTTAAAATCGGAGCCGTTGCTTTCGGAAGCGGTTTCACAATAATGCCGCTTCTGCAACAAGAAGCCGTTATTACGCATCATTGGTTGACCATGCAGCAATTTGCCGACGGAATCGCTTTCGGACAAATAACGCCCGGACCCTTTTTGATAACATCAACTTTTATCGGATATAAAATTTCAGGATTATGGGGGAGTATCATTGCCACTTTCGGGATGTTTTTTCCTTCTTTTTTCTATACTTTGGTTGTAGCCGAAATATATAATAAAGTTAAAAAAAATAAATGGATACAAAGAGCAATAAAAGGAGTAATGGGAGCTTTTACCGGGATGCTGGCATGGGTTCTTCTGAGTTTGGGCGAAATCAGTTTAAAAACACCGTCACTTTTTATTTGGGCTGTCGGAAGTTTTGTGCTTGTAAGATATTTTAAACTCAATATTCTGTGGATTTTCCTTATCGGAATTTCAGCCGAGCTTATTGTTTATTTTGTAAATTAGAAAAGTAGAATTATAGTATATGCTTGAATACACAATTAATGCAAAATCAATTATCGGAGGTAAGGCTCAATGCTTTGCCGGCGGTTCCGATTTTGAATTTGATGCAAGTTCCGGAAGAGACGATATTTTGCCTAATCCGGCAGAATTGCTGCTTTCTGCTTTGGCTGCCTGCATTTTAAAAAATGTAGAACGCTATTCCGAGAAACTGAGATTTCCGTACAGAGAAGCAAAAATAGAAGTAAAGGGTATCAGAAATGATAATCCGCCTTTTATGAAAGAAATCGTTTATTCTTTGGAAATTGATACGGAAATTGAAGATCGAAAACTTGAAATGTGGCATAAAAACATTATAAAATTCGGAACAATTACAAATACACTGTTAAAAGCAGTTGAGATAAAAGGCAAAATCTCAAAAATGAATATTAACAATAATAATAAAATGAAAAATAATTAGGGACTTTCAGGAAATGTAACTTTTTCTGAAATACCTATTATTTTACTAGTTGCTTTCGACCTCAAATAAATTTCGTAGTTTTCAAACGTATCGGAGCTAAAAAATAAAAGCTGTTTGAACGA
>JAOZQB010000262.1 GCA_029932445.1 Bacteroidales bacterium
ATCAATTTCGGAAGGAGCATCAATCATTAAATCGCGACCGGCATTATTTTTCGGAAAAGCCATCACGTCTCGGATGCTGTCGGAACCGTTAAACAGCGCCACCCAGCGATCAAAACCGAAAGCAATACCGCCGTGCGGAGGTGCTCCGTATTTAAAAGCAGTCATTAAAAATCCGAATTGCTCTTCAGCTTCTTCTTTTGTGAAACCCAAATGTTTGAACATTTTTTCCTGGATTTCGGTATTGTGAATTCTGATAGAACCGCCGCCGATTTCATTTCCGTTAATAACCAAATCGTAAGCATCGGCTTTTACGGCTTCGGGATTGGTTTCCAAAAGATCAATATCTTCCGCTTTTGTCGATGTAAACGGATGATGCATGGCATGCAGTTGTCCGGTTTCTTCGTCTTTTTCAAACAGCGGAAAATCAATAATCCACAAGGGAGCAAATGTGTTTTTATCTCTTATATTCAATCGATTACCCATTTCCAATCGTAATTCACCAAGTTGTACTAATGTTTCTTTTCGATTTCCCGACATCACCAAAAGTAAATCACCCGGTTTTGCTGAAAGTTTATCAGCCCAAGTTTTTAAATCTTCCGGGCTATAAAATTTATCAACAGAAGATTTGAAGGTTCCGTCTTCGTTATATTTTACGTACACCAAACCTTTTGCACCTATTTGCGGACGTTTTACGAATTCAATCAACTTATCTGTTTGTTTTCTTGAATATGTTGCCAAACCTTCGGCACAAATTGCGCCCACGAATTCGGTATCGTCAAATACTTTAAATCCTTTATTTTGAGCAAATTCGCTGATATCGTGAATTTTCATTTCAAAACGAATATCCGGCTTGTCGGAACCGTATTCAGCCATTGCCGTATCGTATTCAATTCTCGGAAAAGCATCCGGAAAGTCAATGTTTTTAATCCTTTTAAAAAGGTGTTTGGTCATGGCTTCAAAAATTGTCAAAATATCTTCGCGTTCAACGAAAGACATTTCACAATCAATTTGCGTAAATTCGGGTTGGCGATCAGCTCTGAAATCCTCATCTCTGAAACATTTTGTCAGTTGAAAATATTTATCGAACCCGCCTATCATCAATAATTGTTTAAACACTTGAGGCGATTGCGGCAGCGCATAAAATTTGCCTTCGCTCATTCGCGAGGGAACCACAAAATCTCTGGCTCCTTCAGGCGTTGATTTTATTAAAAAGGGGGTTTCAATTTCCAGAAATCCGTTATCGCTCAGAAATCGGCGAATTTCTTGTGCCGTTTGATGACGCAAAATAATTCCTTTTTGTACAACATTTCTGCGTAAATCCAAATACCGGTATTTCATTCGAATTTCTTCTCCGCCGTCGGTTTCTTCTTCAATAGTAAAAGGCGGAACATCAGATTTGCTTAATATTTCCAATTCTTTTACGAAAATTTCAATATCGCCGGTCGGTAATTCCGGATTTTTATTACTGCGCTCCGTGACGATTCCGTTTATTTTAATAACATATTCCCGTCCTATTTTTTGAGCTTTTTCAATTAATTCGGTATCGGTTTCATCATTAAAAACCAATTGTGTGATGCCGTAACGGTCTCTTAAATCAATAAAAGTCATGGCACCGAGTTTGCGTACTTTTTGTACCCAGCCACTTAACGTAACTTCTGAATTTACGGTATTTATTCTTAATTCTCCGCAATTATGTGTTCGATACATTCCAATTTATTTTTGATAATTTCGGCAAATATATAACTTTACAAATTATCAAGCGGGAAAAAAATAATTATTTGGATTTTAAGTTAAAAATCGGCAATATTTATAAAAGGGTTCTGTTTTTAAAAAGACCATTCTAAATTAATCGAATGAAACATTCTGAAATTAAAATATATAAAACATCTGAAGGGAAAACATCAATTGAAGTAAAACTTGAAAAAGAAACGGTTCGGTTAAATTTAAATCAAATATCAGAATTATTTGGTAGAGATAAATCTGTAATATCCAGACATATAAATAATGTTTTTAAAGAAAACGAACTGAGACGAAATTCAGTTGTTGCAAATTTTGCAACAACTGCAAGTGACGGAAAAAAATACAATGTCGATTATTTCAACCTTGATGTTATTATTTCTGTCGGATATCGAATAAAATCAAAACGAGGAACACAATTCAGAATTTGGGCTAACCAGATAATAAAAGATTTTTTAATAAAAGGTTATGCAATTAATCAACAAAAATTAATAACTCTCTAAAATGCAAAAAGAAACCCTTTTTACCGATGACTATTTTATGAAACAAGCTCTGGCACAAGCAAAACTTGCTGCCGACAAAGGCGAAGTACCTGTCGGTGCGGTTGTGGTTTGTAATAATCAAATTATTTCAAGAGCGCATAACTTAACAGAAACTTTAAATGATGCTACGGCACACGCAGAAATGCAGGCAATTACAGCTGCTTCAAATTATCTCGGTGCCAAATATTTGAAAGAATGCACTTTATACGTAACGGCGGAACCCTGCGTTATGTGTGCCGGAGCAAGCTATTGGGCACAAATCGGCAAAATCGTTTTCGGTACAGAAGACGATAAAAGGGGTTACTCAGTTTTTAATAAAAATATTATTCATCCGCAAACAACGGTAATTTCCGGTGTATTAAAACAAGAATGTGCGGAAATTATTACGGAATTCTTTTATAAAATAAGGAAATAAAAAACACTTTTTAACAATTTATTAAGACAATTTATGAAACATATCCTTTTATCAATTCAACTTATTTTAATTTCCCTTTTCGGATTTTCTCAAAATACCGATTTCAGAAAAAACACTGACATTCTGCATTATTCAATAAATCTGAATATTACCGATTTTCAAAATAAAGAAATCTCAGGAAATACGGTTGTTCAATTAAGTCCGAGAAATGAGGAATTGAAACAAATAACATTGGAGTTATATAAATTGGAAGTTGACAGTGTATTTATTTTTGACGAGAAAATAAGTTCGTTTTCTTACAACGGAAATCTGATAAATATTCCTTATAAACATAACAAATCCGACGGAAAGTGCTGCACAAAAGTAACGATTTATTATCACGGACACCCGAAAGAAGATTTGGACTGGGGCGGATTTTTCTTTACCGACAGTTCGGCATATAATATCGGCGTGGGAATGGAGGCCGATCCGGTTTCATTCGGCAGAGTGTGGTTTCCGTGTATTGATGATTTTACAGAAAAAGCAAGCTTCGATTTTAATATTACCGTTCCGGAAAATTATACGGCTGTTTGTTCCGGAAAATTGGTTTCCGACCAAAAAAACAGTAACCATACACACACATGGAAATGGACATTGAAACAAGACGTTCCTACTTACATCGTTTCGGTTGCTGTTGCAAAATATGATGAAATTGCTTCTGTTTACAAAGGCATCAAAAGAGATATTCCGGTAAATTTGTATATGTATCCGGAAGATGTTGCTAATGCAAAAGTATCTTTTTCAAATCTGAATAAAACACTGCGAACATTTGAGAAT
>JAOZQB010000263.1 GCA_029932445.1 Bacteroidales bacterium
ACGACGTTATCGCAAATGCTTTTGATAGAGTAGGGGTGAGCCACCTTCTTTGCTACGAAATTACCGACCGCGACGGAAAGCAAAAAGCAGAACAAGGACTTGCCGAAACCGAAAATTATCTTAAAAATAATCAAGGATTAGTTGGCTTACATGCTTCATTTACAGTTGGGAATGAAAGCATGCAAAAAGCCGCCGATTTAATGCACAAATATAATTCGGGTTTTCATATTCACGTTGCCGAAGACCGTTACGACCAAGACCGGTCACTGATAAATTACGAAAAACGTGTGATTGAACGTTTGAATGATTATGATGTTTTAAATTCGTCTAAAACAATTCTTGGGCACTGTCTGCATCTTTCGGAAAATGAAAAAACTATTATTAAAAACTCAAATGCGTGGGTGGTACAAAATACCGAGAGTAATTTAAATAATAATGTCGGATATTTTAATGCCGATGGTTTAGGAGATAAGCTGTTACTCGGTACCGACGGTATGCACAGCGATATGTTGCGTTCGGCACAACAAGCATTTTTTGTCGGGCAAGGATTTGATAATATCGATTATCCCGGCGTATATCAACGCTTCAGAAATGTGCATCGGTATTTGGCAGAAAATGATTTTTCGGGTGATAGTGAAAATAATCTGGTTGTAATGGATTATCAATCACCGACTCCTTTAAGTAAAGATAATTTTCTCGGGCATTTTGTTTTCGGTTTTGATGCAAGTCAAGTGCAACATGTAATTTCAGACGGAAAACTGATTGTTAAAGACCGTATTATTCAAAATGTAAACGAAACTGAAGTTATGAAATTTGCACAAGAACAAGCTGTAAGGCTTTGGGAAAAAATGGAAACAATTGACAATGAAAAATTAATTAATTAATAATTTGAAAAAAGATAATATGGGAGTAAACGATAATAATATTTTGAAAAGTGGAAGTTTTGAGTTTGCTTTGCAAATAATTACTTTCAATTTTCAGCTTTTGACTTTAAATTAATTATATGGATACATTACAGATTATAGGATATACGGCATCAGTTATTATTGCTGCCTCGATGACATTAAATTCAATCGTTAAATTCAGATGGATAAACTTAATCGGTGCATTTATATTTACAACATACGGTATTTTAATAGAAGCTTTTCCGGTTGCATTTTTAAACGGATTTATTGTATTGACCGATATTTTTTATCTGGTCAGAATTTATACAAAAAAAGAACTTTTTACAACTTTGGAAGTTCGCGGAAGCAATAAATATTTGCATGAGTTTCTTAAATTTTACGATAAAGATATTCAAAATTTTTTTCCGGGTTTCATGTTTAAAGCGGATTTGAATACAGTCAGTTTTTTTATTTTACGAAATATGAATGTTGCAGGTATTTTTTTGGCACATAAAATCGATAAAAAAACCTTAAAAGTCGGTTTGGATTTTGTCGTTCCGCAATATCGTGACTATAAAAACGCAAAATTTGTTTATAAAAGAATACGAAATCGATTTATAGAAGACGGTATTGAACAAATAATTGTTTTTCCGCAATCGGCAAATCATATAAAATATTTGAGAAAAATCGGATTTGAAAGACAAGAAGACGGCAACTATGTTAAAGTGCTCGAAAAATGAAAATTTTAATAAAAAACGGAACAATTGTTACTTCCGGAAAAATATTTAAAGCCGATATTTTGATTTCGGGAGGAAAAATTTCTGAAATTTCAGATTCTCTTAAAGACAAAGATGCCGAACTTATTGATGCCGACGGAAAATATATTTTTCCCGGCGGGATTGACCCGCACGTTCATATGCACTTGCCGACTTTTGCCGGATATTCTTCAGATGATTTTTATACCGGAAGCAGAGCTGCTTTATTCGGCGGAACGACAACATTAATTGATTTTGTAACACCTCGCAAAAGTCAATCTTTACCCGATGCGCTTATTGAAAGAAAAAGAGAAGCAGAGAATTGTTTATCGGATTATTCGTTTCATGTATCACCGATTTCTTGGCATAAAAACTTAAAAGAAGAAATACAAGAATGTATCCGACAGGGTATTACATCTTTTAAAGTATATATGGCTTACAAAAACAGTATCGGTTTGGAAGACAATGATTTGTTAAAAGTGATGCAAATAATTGCAAATGAAGGTGTGCAACTTACCGTTCATGCTGAACTCGGAGATGATATTGAAAATTTACGTAATCAATATTTTGAAGAAGGAAAAACAAGTCCCGAATATCATGCACTTTCACGACCGGATTATACTGAAGCAAATGCTGTTAAAAAAGTAATCAATTTTGCCGATCAAACCGGATGCAAAGTATATATTGTTCATGTATCTTCTCAAAAATCATTGAAATATATTTCTGAAGCACAAAAAAAAGGATTGTCGGTTTATGCTGAAACCTGTCCGCAATATTTGTTACTTGATGATGAAAAATTAAAAGGAAGTTTTGAGGAAACGGCAAAATTTGTTTTCAGTCCGCCTTTACGAAAAAAAGAAGACAATAATAAATTATGGAAAGCATTATCTGACAATTTATTATTAACTATAGGAACCGATCATTGTCCGTTTTTATACGAACAAAAATTACTCGGAAAAGATGATTTCAGAAAAATACCGAACGGTGCCGGAGGTGTTGAACATCGCTTATCTTTACTTTATACCTACGGTGTTTTGCAGAATAAAATTTCTTTAAATGAATTTGTAAAAATCAGCTCGACTAATGCGTCAAAAATATTCGGTTTATATCCGAAAAAGGGTGAAATTGCAGTCGGGTCGGATGCGGATTTAATTATTTGGCAAGAAACCGATGAATTTATCAGTTCAAAAACGCATCACCAAAATTGCGATTTGAATATTTATGAAAATATAAAAATTAAAGGAAAACCGCTTTATGTAATAAAAAACGGAAAGATTATTAACTCTGAAGGAAAATTTGAAAAAAATATTGAAAAAGGGAAATTTTTGAAACGAAAATAACGGCTAAAAATTTAATGTATGAAAATTCTATACGTATTCATATTTTTGATATTAGCAATTAACCAAACGGCTTGTGAAACAAGTTCAGAAAATACCCGAAATTCTGAAAAAATTTCAACGGACAGTATTAATAATGATTCACTCGGAAAAGAATCCGTGAGAAATAAAACAATTGATTTTTCTGAAATCGAAATTTCGGATGACAGCTTAGATTTGGCATTGTTTAATATGATGCTCGAAAGTGAAAAATATACTGAAGAAGAAATAATTCAAAATACTGAATACCTTATAAAAAAAGGAGCAAATCCGAATGTCAGTATCGAATATCAATATTCCGTGAGAAAATTGGGAACGTACATTCCTGTAATTAAGTATTTTTACAATAATAAATATCGGCATTATTCAACAACATCAACTGCATTTTCGGAAGCTGTAAATACCAAAAACATAAAAATCGTAAATACATTTATTGAACTGAAAGCTGATGTTAATCAGGCATCTAAAGCCGGTATTTATCCGATAAATTTAG
>JAOZQB010000071.1 GCA_029932445.1 Bacteroidales bacterium
GTAGGAATTAGTATGATTATTTTTGGATTTATAGGATATAATAAGAAAAAAAGCAGAGAAATGTACAGAAAAAATAAAATTGGACAATTGAAGGGTGAATTGAATAATAAATAAAACAGGAATCAATTATCCTTCTCAAATGCCTCAACAATAGGGGCAACCAAAGGATGTCTTACAATATCTTCTTTTTTAAAATCAACAAAACCGATGTCTTTAATACCTTTCAGAATTTTATAAACTTTGACCAAACCGGAATGTGTTTTTTTCGGCAAATCAATTTGTGTCATATCGCCGGTAACAATGAATTTTGAGTTTTCGCCCATTCGGGTTAAAAACATTTTCAATTGCGGAATACTTGTATTTTGAGCTTCGTCCAAAACCACAACGGCATCGCTTAAAGTTCGTCCGCGCATATATGCCAAAGGAGCAATTTGAATGATGCCTTGTTCCATGAGTTTGGATAATTTATTTCCGGGCAAAATATCAAGCAAAGCATCGTAAAGTGCCTGCAAATAAGGGTCTAATTTATCTTTTAAATCACCGGGAAGAAAACCCAAATTTTCGCCGGCTTCCACAGCAGGACGGCTTAAAATAATACGTTTTATTTCATTGTTTTTTAATGCTTTTACGGCAAGTGCCACGGCAAGATAAGTCTTTCCGGTTCCGGCCGGTCCGGTAGCAAAAATCAAATCTTTTTCATCATACAGTGTTACGAATTTTTTTTGGTTTTCGGAACGCGGAGAAATCGGTTTACCGTTATTTCCGTATATGATAATATTTTTTGATTTTACGGCGGGCTTTATTTTATCTTGGAATATTAGTTCTATCTCTTTAATATTTAATTGATTGTATTGTTCTAATCGAAGTTTTAAATTCTTAATGAAAGAATTGAATTCATCAACTTCTGTTTTTTCTCCGGAAACTTTTATTTCATCACCTCTGAATATTAATTTTAATTTCGGAAATAAACTTTTAATACGGTCAATATTTTTACTGTCATTTCCGTAGAAATCAATCAGCGAATCCGGGTCTAAATTTATTTTTTTTTCAATCATTAAGTAATAATTTTGCGTTTACAAAGTAAATACATTTTTCATTTAATACGAAAGCTTGCCGGTAATAACTCTAATATCTGACAGAAGTGCTGATGACTTTTTCCTCGGCAGATTAAGAGGAAAAATATTGACCGCTTGTAAGGATGTGTATATTATCGATTTAGCTCATAATATAGGGCATCACAGTGTTTCGCGTGCCGCATTTATTTTAAAAAACAGCTGGCGTGATTTTCCGGATAATACGGTCCATTTAATCGGTGTTGACAGTGAATGTAACGGAAAGCGAAAACATTTAATAGCCGAAATCAACAATCAATATTTTATTGCTGCCGATAACGGTTTATTGAGTCTGGTTTTTGAACCTTCTGAATTACAAAAAGTTGTAAAAATTGAATTATGTAATGAAGATATTAAAATGACACCGGCATTATTTTTATTTGCTGATGCTGCTTGTGAAATTATTAAAGGCAAAAATATTGAAGCTTTCGGTAAAGTGACTTCTGATATAAAACGCATGCTGGCGATAAAACCTGTTTTCGATACTTCGTATATTCTCGGAAATTTGGTTTATACGGACAGTTACGGTAATGCGGTTTCTAACATATCTTTTGATTTGTTTCAGGAAGTTGCAGCCGGGAGATCCTATAAAATTTTTGCCGGCAGTTCGGGTTATATGATTGATACAATAAGTTTACGCTATCAAGATGTGGAGGAAGGCGATTTAGCAGCTGTTTTTAATTCTCTCGGTTTGCTTGAAATAGCTATGAATAAAGGAGATTTGGCAAATCTCTTGAATTTTGACAATAATACAAAAATCAGAATAGAATTTTATGATTAAACGCATTGTAAAAATGGTTTTCCGAAAGGAAAATATTGATGATTTTATCAATTTTACGGATAAAATTAAAGAAATGATAAAAAGTCATGAGGGCTGCTTGCATTTGGATATTTTGCAGGATAAAAAGCATCCGGAAATCTTTTTTACATACAGTTGCTGGAATTCCGAAAAGGATTTGGATGAGTATCGTAAATCAGATTTTTTTAATAACATTTGGCCGGAAACGAAAAAATGGTTTCTCGAAAAACCTCTGGCATGGAGTACTGAAGTCGTTCATAAAAACGGTGTTTTAAGTCAACTCGAAGAAAAATTTGTTGCTTTTGAACGGATTCTCGGAATAATGGATAAAGTTCGTAAAGAATGTCCGTGGGATTCGGTGCAAACCAATGAAACATTGCGGACATTAACTATTGAAGAAACCTATGAGCTTGCCGAAGCGGTTTTGAAATCAGACAGTGAGAATATAAAAAAAGAACTCGGAGATTTATTTTTGCATATTATTTTTTACGCAAAGATTGCCGAAGAAAAACAACAATTTGATATTGCCGATGTCTTTAATTCCTTATCCGAGAAGTTGATATACAGGCATCCGCATGTGTTCGGAGATATAGAAGTTGAGAATAAAGGAGAGGTTGAAACAAATTGGGAAGCATTAAAATTAAAGGAAAAAGCCAACGGAAATAATCATACGGTTTTGGGCGGTATACCTCAATCGTTGCCGGCAATGATAAAAGCTGTGAGAATGCAGGAAAAAGCACGCGGTGTCGGTTTTGACTGGGACATAAAAGAGCAGGTTTGGGATAAAGTGAAAGAAGAATTGGGCGAATTTGAGGATGAATTAAAAGCCGGCAATAATAAAAAAGCGGAAGAAGAATTCGGCGATGTTTTATTTGCGATGATTAATGCGGCTCGCCTTTACGGTATTGATCCCGAAAGTGCCTTGGAGCGTACCAATCAAAAATTTATTAAACGCTTTAATTATCTTGAAAATCAAACTTTAAAGAAAGGAAAGTCCTTAAAAAATATGACTTTGGATGAGATGGAAGCGGTTTGGCAGGAAGCAAAAAAAAATGAGTACTAACTATAAAAAAACCTCAGAATTTTAAAATTCTGAGGTTTTTTTTATGATATTCTGTATTAAATAATTATTCCGTTGTAAGATCCCTGAATTGAAATTTATTATTATTCATTCCTAATTCCAATAATATAATTTTTTTCAGGTTTACTATTTTAGAATCTGTAAATCTGACAGTCATTTTTATCGGAACTTCGTTAATACATTTTTTTGAAAGTGCGGCATATCTTCCGTCCGTTTTATCATTACCGAAACTGATATGATTGGGGTAATATTCATTTCCTGAATCGTCAATAAATTTGGATGATGTTGCATTTAATACTTCTATTTTGTCATCATCATAATTCGTAACAATAAAATTAAATGTTAATGTATCGGATTTTTTAGTTATTGATTTTAATTCCGTAAAAACAGCATCGTCAATTTCTTCAGATAACGGATTATTCAAAAGTTTTTTGTCAGCATCTGATGTACCGAACGGAATGATAATATTTGTAAATCGTATATTAACATCTGTTTCTTTAGGTGCTATATTAATCGGAATTTCCAGAAGATTTAATGTCTTTCGTTTTGAAACAGCTCCGGAAAAAATGATTTTTCCTTTTACGGGTACACCGGCAATGATATTTGAATTCATTCTGCTGAATTTACCCGTTACTTTTTCTTTTCCGATTTCTCCTTGTTCGGGATTGTATTCATTTCCTTTTGTATCAAATATTCTAATCTTTTGTAAAGAAATATAAATAGTTTCATCTGATTCGACAGCCGTAATGATGAATTTACAATGAAGTTGTTCGCCTACAGCTTTAATTTCGGTAATTTGAAAAGAAATATTTTCGTTATTAAAATTCAATTCTTGAGAAAAGCCGGAAAGTGAAAAAAAGGCAATAAATATCGGTAATAAAAATAATTTTTTCATAATTTTAAAGGGTTAAATTTAAATTTAAATATCTTGTGTAAATCTACGATGTATTATTGTGAACAGCAAATTTTAATCAATAATTGTTTGAACTCTACCGATTTCGCCGGTTTCCAATTCAACTTTTATACCGTGCGGATGCTTAGCTGATTTTGTTAAAATTCGTTTAACGAAACCGTCGGTTAATTCACCGCTGCGTTGATCTTGCTTTTGAACAATTTCAACTTCTTGTCCGATTTTGATGTCTTTTCTGTTTTTACCGCTGAGTTTTTGGTGTTCCATTTTTTTTATTTTTAATTTCTTTAATGATTAAAGTAATATCTGCGTAAAAATAAATTAAACTCATAAAAATACCCATGATACCAACTATTGGTTGACGAATATTTAAAGGATGAAAAATCATTTTTAATCCGAAAAAAACTACAAAAATAAATGCAGGATAAGTAAAAAATCTTAATAATATTCTTTTAAAGATATAGTTCTTTTTTTGTTTTTTATAATTTTTAATTTCAGGAAATCCTTTTAATACATCGTTCAAATGTTTTAAAAATACTTTAATATTTTTTTTGTTAACGGATGCAAATAATTGAATAGTCGGTTTATCAGGATTTTTAACACTATTAATCAGAAATTTATCATTATCAAATATAAGTATTATAATATTACTCGTTAGTCTGTTTTCTGTTTGATCAAAATTTTTAGTAATATTATTAGCTGTAATGTATTTATCGGTAGTTTCAACTATTTGAAAATCACATTCTTCAGATGCACGTCTTATTGCTTCAAGAATATCTTTATTTTTGAATGAACCCTTAAATTCCCTGAAATTAAGTTTTCTTCTGTAATTTATAATTATCAATAAAGAAGTAATAAGCCAAATCCAAAAAACAATATTTATAAAACCGGATAAGCCCCAAAGAAATAAAGTCGGGATAATTAAAATTGAATAATGATTTAATGTTTGTTCAAAAGATAATTTTAATTTTCTGTTCTTAATAATATAATCAAGTTCTGAATTTGTCATTTTTACGACTAATTATATTTTTTTCATCAATTCCTCAATTTTCTCATATGTTTCACGACTGACGGATGCCGGCGGCAGACGAACGAATTTTTTGCAAATACCCAATGTTCATCTAAAGCTCTATCGTTCATATTTACAACTAATTGCGACATGCACTATATTTTGTGTGTGCAGTATTTTTTTCTTATTTTATCGAATAATTTGTTCCTGCTCCAATTCCATATTTCTCGATTAAATTTTCATTTAATAATTTCGTTAATATTCGTTTTACTGTCGGATTTGGTATATGCAATTTATTTGCTGTTTCACCCGATTTACTTCCCGGATTACCTTCAATATAAGTAAGTATTGACTTTTCTTTCGGTGATAATTTTGCTTTTGTTCCTTTAACTTCCAATTTCTTCATCAATTGTCCTTGAATATTCAAAAGTGCTGAAAAAAAGAAATTAACCCATTCGGTAATATCTTCGTTTGGTCTTTGTGCCTGACAATGTCGCAGTTTTAAATAATACTCACTTTTTCGGCTTTCTGTTTCGTGTTCAAAACTTATATATTGTATCCATTTATATCCGTTTTTTAATAATAGCAATGTTGCTAATAATCTGCTTAACCTTCCGTTTCCGTCTTGAAAAGGGTGAATACTT
The DNA here is from genome assembly GCA_029932445.1 of Bacteroidales bacterium. Taxonomy (GTDB): domain Bacteria; phylum Bacteroidota; class Bacteroidia; order Bacteroidales; family JAADGE01; genus JAADGE01. The sequence goes on from JAOZQB010000071.1 coordinate 5,556, forward strand.
ACAAATTCATAGGAAAACACAGCAGTTTTAACCAAAGGGTGTATTTCTGTATCAGAATTATACCAATTAATCAAATTTCGCATTGCATCTTCTGTTTCAAATCCTGCATTTGTTGTTTGAAAAATAATCTGTTTTGTTCCATCCGGCAGAGTGGCTTCAACAGCATTTGAATGTTGCTTATAATCTCCTTTATGCCATTTGTCTTTATCACTATGCTTTAATAATAGATTATGCAGATTTTTTATATTGCTTTCCGTAATTTCAATTTCATTGTAATTTTCTGATATTAGTTCTAAAACTTCAAAATATCCGACAACTTCTTGTGCATCTCTTTCTTCGACTTTTGTAATTTCAAGATTATCCAACAAGGCTTTTACTTCTTCGTTACTCATTTTAGAACCTTCTATTCTTGTTGATGCTCCGACACTTCTGATTGTTGCTATATCTTTAAGCTGTTTTAAACTTTGTCCTTCTCGCTTTTCAATACTTAACCAAGAGGCGTCAAATCTGTCAATTTTACTAACAATTCGCAGTAAATTCCAATCTAAATTTAATCTGAATATGTAAACTTTATCAATCATACTGCAAATTTACTAAATTAAATCAAATTGTGATACGATATGATACGAAAATATTCGATTATGATACGATTTCTCTGATACTGCACAACATAAATATATACACAATTAAATTCCTTTCATCAAATTTTCAATAGTCAAATATGTTTCTTTACTGACGGATGCCAGCGGCAGACGAACAAATTTTTTGCAAATACCCAGAATTTCCAATGCGGCTTTTACGCCTCCGGGATTACCTTCGGAAAATAAAGCATTTGAAAATTCAAGTAATTTATAATGAAGTTGTTGTGAGGTTTTAATATCGTATTTTAATGCGGCTCTTACCATATCGGAAAATTCTTTCGGATAAGCATTTGCCGTCACGGAAATAACGCCTTCCATACCTAATGAGATGTAGGGCAGGGTATAGGTATCATCGCCGGAAAGAACCGTGAAATTATCCGGTTTATTCATTAAAATTTGCATCACTTGGTTAAAGTTGCCTGATGCTTCTTTTACGGCAATGATATTTTTAAAATCGTTTGCCAGTTTTAAAGTTGTTTCGGCAGAGATATTTACGGATGTTCTGCCCGGTACATTATACAGAATAACCGGAACGGGCGATGCTCCCGCAATACTTTTATAATGAATGTATAAACCTTTTTGTGTCGGTTTATTGTAGTAGGGTGCTGCAGAAAGAATTGCATCAACATTCGTAAAATCAGTTTTTTTTATTCTGTTAATAACCGCTTGTGTATTATTTCCGCCGATACCGAACACAATCGGGATTTTTTTTTCGGAAACTTCGGCAATATAATTTAAAACGGCTTCTTGTTCTTGTATTGTTAATGTCGGATTTTCGCCGGTTGTTCCCATCACAACGAGAAATTCAACACCGCCGTTTACGATGTGTTCAGTTAATTTTTCCAAAGCATTAAAATCAATGCTGTCATCATATCTGAAAGGTGTAACCATGGCTACACCGGTTCCCTTTAATTTATTTTGCATTTTTTAGATTTTAAGATGTTATGCTTGTTTAATAACACTCAGATAATAAGTAATTTGTTCTATAAGGAAATTTAAATTTTGATTGTTGTTCATGTTTATATTCAAATCGGAATATTTACAATCAATAATACCCGAAACTTTAAACTTAGCTTTGGAAAGAGCAAAAAGATATTCGGTATAAAAAAGTTTTAGGGTACAAAGATTGATTAAAATATCAGTTTCTGTATTCAGAAAATCAGTAATAACAGGTTCTTTTATTTTACCGAATTTTGTTATGTGTTTATCCGAAAAAAAATTATTATTATCTTGTCCGAAATAATTATTTCCGATTTCATCAGGTTTGAAAACATATGCTAATGTACTGATATTTATACCTTTTTTAGATAATTCGGAAGAAAATTGTTTTACTTTTTCATAATCGAATTTATTCCGAATACAATATAAAACAGAAATAGATTTTGCAGTTTCAAAATTAGAAAATTGAACTTCACGCCGAATGCGTTTAATGTTTTTTGTGATAATGAAATCTTTTAAACTCACTTTCTCGGGTTTATATTTTTGTTTACAATATTACAAAATCAAAACGGTTTTAAAAAATTCATTGTTTATTAATCATTTCAGTAAATTCATATTCCGTAATAGTTTTTATCTTGAATTTTTGTACTTTCTCAAGTTTTGACGGTCCCACATTGTCTCCCGCCAGAAAATAATCAGTGTTTTTTGATACCGAACTTACATTCTTCCCGCCGTTTTGTTCAATAAGTTTTTTTAATTCGTTACGTGAATATTTCTCAAAAGTCCCTGAAATAACTATTTTTGCTCCGTTTAATATATTTGTAGTTCCTTCCTCTTCTTTAATTTTAAATTGTAAACCGATATTTTTTAAGTCTTCAATAATTTTAATATGGTAACTGGTTCGGAAAAAAGCGATAATACTTTCGGCAATTTTATCGCCGATTTCATCAACGGCAATTAATTCTTCAAAACTTGCTTTTTGTAAATTGTCAATGTTTTTAAAGTTTTTTGCCAGTACTTTTGCAACAATATTTCCTGCATATCGAATTCCGAGAGCAAATAATACGCGCTCAAAAGGGACTTGTTTAGATTTTTCGATGCTTTTCAAAAGATTATTTACCGATTTTTCTTTAAATCCTTCCAGTGAATAAATTTGTTCAAAAGTTAAATGATACAAATCAGCAATATTTTTAATAAAACCGGCTTCGTAAAGTGCATTTACGGTTGCTTCTCCGCAATTAATGTCCATAGCATTTCGGCTGACAAAATGCTCAATCTTACCTTTTATTTGCGGCGGACATTCGTATTCATTCGGGCAATAATGTTTGGCTTCATCTTCATTTCTTACAAGCTGATGATTGCAGGCAGGGCAAGTCTCCGGGTATTTTGTTTCGGGCAGTCCTTTGGGTCTTTTGTCAAAATCAACTGCAACGATTTTAGGAATAATTTCGCCGCCTTTTTCAACAAAAACAATGTCGCCTTCTCTTACGTCCAGTTCTTTAATAATGTCTGCATTATGTAAAGATGCTCGTTTTACGGTTGTTCCGGCAAGTTGAACGGGTTCTAAATTGGCGACGGGAGTGATTGCTCCGGTGCGTCCTACTTGATATGTTATTTCTAGTAATTTTGTGGCAACACGTTCAGCTTTAAACTTATAAGAAATAGCCCAACGCGGCGATTTTCCGGTCATACCGAGTTCGTCTTGTAATTTTAAAGAATCTACTTTAATAACGACACCGTCAATGTCATAAGGTAAATTATTACGCTCTGTATCCCAATAATTTATAAATTCAAAGACTTCATCAATCGTATTTGCAAGTTTTATGTGTTCGGATATTTTAAAACCCAAGCGTTTGGCTGTTTGTAAATTTTCATAATGCGAATCCGAAGGTAAATTTTTGCCCAATACAAAATACAAAAAAGCATCCAATTTTCGTTCGGCAACAATTTTTGAGCTTTTCATTTTTAAGCTTCCGGAAGCGGCATTTCGAGGGTTGGCAAAAGGATTTTCTCCGATGTCTTCACGCTCTTTGTTAAGCCGTTCAAATTCTTTATGCGGCAAAAGAATTTCACCTCTCACTTCGAGTTCATCAGGATAATCATTGCCTTGCAATTGCAGAGGAATTGATCGAATAGTGCGTACATTTGCCGTTACGTCATCACCTTTGGTTCCGTCGCCGCGTGTAACGGCTTGTATGTATTTTCCGTTTTTATATTTGATGCTGATTGCGGTGCCGTCAAATTTTAATTCACAAACATATAAATAAGGTGTGTCGATTCCGAGGATATTTTTTATGCGTTTGTCAAAATCGTTGAGTTCTCCTATGTTGTATGTGTTTCCCAACGATAACATCGGATAATCGTGAACAACTTGTTGAAAATCATTTGAAATATCGTTTCCAACACGTTTTGTCGGTGAATTTTTATCTTCAAATTCGGGAAATTGAGTTTCAAGTTGTTCCAGTTCTTTCATCATCATGTCATAGTCATAATCTGATATAACAGCATGTGAAAGAACGTAGTAATTATAGTTGTGTTTTCTTAATTTATCTCGCAGACGAGAAATTTTTTGCAATGCTTGTTCTTTATTCATTTTTCGGAATAGAATCTGATGATTGAATAATAATTTTTTTACCGAAATCGACAGCTGAGAATCTTACGTAGCGTTTCGGATTATTTTTTATGTCAAGAAGTAAATCATCTAAATCGGAAGATGCTTTTTTTAGTTCATTGTATAATTTTTCATCTTGAATTAATAATCCTAAAGAACCTTCGCCTTTTTCAACTTTGTTAAGAACCGTATTAAGTTTGAAAATTGCCGTATCGGCATTATGTATAATATTTACAAAACCGGAAGCAGAAAGTGAATCACTGATATTACCGAAATTACTTAGGATTTTCTCAATATTTTCATTGTTATTTTTCAGATTGTCTGTTATTGATTCCGCATTATCAATAATACGAGCAATACGTGCTTTTTCTGAAGTCATTAATGTGTCTAAAGTATTCGTTGTATGTTCTAAATTTTTTAAAGTTATTTGAATGTGTTCAAAACTTTGCTTGATGTTGGAACGTGTTTTAGGATTAAATACAGAACGAAAGGCAATAAGCAGCGAATCTAATGTTCCGAGCATATTCTCTGTTTTTAATTTTAACGGAAGAATTTGTTTATTAACTTCCTCTGATAAACTGTTTTCAACTTTAGAAATAAGTGTATCACCGGATTTATAGTATTTATCGGTTTTATTTTTGTTCAAAATTATTTTTAAACCCATTGTTCCCATAATATCCGTACTGGTTATCATTGCAATCGAACTGTCGGGTATCTGAATACCGTTTCGAATTTGAAATTCAACAACGAGTTTATTTAAATCACCGTTAAGAAAATCAACTTTCGATACTTTCCCGATTTTAGTTCCGTTTAAAAATACATGATTTCCTTCCGAAAGTTCTTTTACGTCACTATAAACTCCGTATAGTTTTATTTGGTTTGATATCAAATCATTACTGCGAATGTAATTCACTCCCCAAATGGTAATGAATATTATAATCGTAAACAAAATACCGGTTTTAATATATCGTTTTTGTTCCTTTGTCATAGTCGTATGTTAATTATTAATTATTTGTAAAGCTTCTTTGACGGTAATTAGTTTTCCGTTATTCACGGCAATTACATATGCTTCAGGTATTTTTTTTCGAACTTCTTTTTGAAGTTTTGCTATTTCATTATAAGATTTCGTATGGCCGGTAAAATATCGATAGTATCTGCCGTCTTCAATACATTCGACATTCTTAATGCCTTTGAAATTCTCAGGATTGGTATCTATTTTTTTTCTTGAAAATAAAAGTTGAACTTTAAAAGTAATATCATTATTAGTATTAATCGGTTCATTTTGATGTTCGGTTTCGTATTTGTATTTTTTTACGGCACGATATATTGCAGAAGCAATAATTGCTTGACCGTTTTCTGTATTTAAAAAATTTTCTTCAGTCGGATTTGTTATGAAACCGGTTTCAATTAAAATACTCGGCATCGAACAGTTCCAGAGAACAACTAAACCGGCTTGTCTGACATCTCGGTCGGATCTCTTTGCTTTATCTTTAAATTCTTCCTGTACTAATTCTGCTAAGCTGATACTTTTTTCAAGATAGGCATTTTGATATAATGAAAAAATAATATCGGATTCGGGAGAATTCGGGTCAAAACCTTCATATTTTGTTTGGTAATTATCTTCAATGAGAATGACCGAATTTTCACGTTTTACAACATTTAATTGTTTCTCAGCTCGGTTTAATCCCATTATAAAAGTTGATGTTCCGGTAATTGTTTTTTTTGTGCTTGCATTGACATGAATCGAAATAAATAAATCGGCATTATTACGATTTGCTATTTCGGAACGTTCATGGAGTTCAATAAATTTATCTGTTTTTCGAGTATAAATTACTTTGACGTCCGGTAAATTTTTTTCAATATATTTTCCTAATTTTAATGCAATTGCAAGAGTGATGTTTTTTTCTTTACTTTTTGTCCCTGAAGCACCCGGATCTTTTCCTCCGTGTCCGGCATCAATAATAATAACATTAACTTGATCGTTCTTATTTTGAGCTGTTGTTATTTGACAGAAAAAGAAAATTACGGCAACAAAAAGAAGTTTAAAGAGTTTATTCATTTTAAGTTTTTTTCAATTCTTTTAACAATAATTAAGACAATGAGTTTTTAATAATTGTGTTAATCTTTTAATTTTGCGTAAATTTACAACCTTTGATTCAAAACAAAAATAATATATTAATTGCAAATATTCCGGTTTTTTTCGTAAAGTATGTTTTTACGATACTGTTTTTATTATCTGTAAGTTATTCCTTCTCTCAGCAAGATTCTTTATTTCAGGATGATACAATAAAAAATATTCTTTCAAAAGAGACTTTATCGATAAAAGATTCTGTTTCTGAAAATATTGAAGATACCTTAAAAAATGATGTAATTTCTTCCGATGCTGTTGATCAGGTAATCGATTATGCCTGTAATGATTCAATTTTGTTTTCTTTTACCGAAGAAAAGATGTTTTTATACGGAAGCGGAGATATTACGGCAAAGGATATGGATTTAAAATCATCTTATGTTGAAATAAGTACAAAAGGCAGTTATTTGTATTCCAAAACCGTATCAGACAGCAGCGGTAAAAGTGAAATAAAACCTATTTTGAAACAAGATGACGAAACTTTTTCCGTCAGCAGCATTAAATATAATTTCAGAACAAAAAAAGCTCTTGTAAAAAATGTAAAAACTGAAATGGAACAAGGGTTTTTACATAGTAATGTTGCAAAAATGCAAACCAATAAAGAATTTCATATTAAAGACGGAAAATTTACGACCTGTGATTTAGATCATCCGCATTTTTATATAGAATTAACCAAAGCCAAAAAAATCCCTGATAAACATGTTATTTCAGGGCCCATGTATTTTGTGATTGCCGATATCCCGCTTTATATAATTGGTTTGCCTTTCGGAATATTACCGAATCAAAAACACAATTCATCCGGTTTGATTATTCCCGAATACGGCGAAGAACGCGAAAGGGGTTTCTTTCTCAGAAACGGCGGGTATTTTTGGGCAATTAACGATTATATTAATGCTGCCGTTCTCGGAGATATATATTCTCGCGGAAGTTGGGGAGTTACGGTAAAATCAAACTTTAAAAAATTGTATAAGTATTCCGGCAGCTTGGAGATGAAATATAATCTAATACGAACAGGAGAAGAAATATTGATTGATTCGAAAAAAACAAGTTCATTTTCAATTGTAGGAAGTTTTCAGCAAGATGCAAAGGCAAATCCGAACGGTACTTTTTCGACTTCACTTAATTTCGGTCAAAATTTTCAGTTGGATGCTCGAAATATAAATGATTTAACTGATAATACGAAATCATCAAATATTTCATACCGTTGGTCAAAACCGGGAAGTATTTTTAATTTCAGTGCAAATATCAGAGGAACTCAAAATACGAAAAATCATTCCGTAAATATTTTATTACCTGATTTATCTTTTAATGTAAAAAGACAAATGCCGTG
>JAOZQB010000264.1 GCA_029932445.1 Bacteroidales bacterium
TAATTTATAGAACCTGTAGTTTTGACGGATGAAAATAATAAACCGCTTGGTTTAATCAAAGAAGAAGATGTTATAATTTGTTTCAATTTCCGTACAGATCGTTTGCGACAAATTACAACCGTTCTGACACAAGAAAACATGCCTGATGAAGGAATGCATACAATGAATTTGTATTATTTGACAATGACAAGATACGATGAAAAATTTAAAAATATTAAAATCATCTATGATAAAGATAATTTGAAAAATACAATGGGTGAAATTTTATCAAAGTTAGGTTTAAAACAATTACGTATTGCCGAAACCGAAAAATTTGCTCACGTAACCTTCTTTTTTTCAGGAGGCAGAGATGAACCTTTTCCCGGAGAAAGTCGCATTTTAATTCAATCTCCGAAAGTTGCAACCTATGATTTACAACCTGAAATGAGTGCTTACAAAGTTGCCGATGCTTTGGTTAAAGAATTAAAAACTCAAGAAAATGATTTTGTTTGCCTGAATTTTGCAAACGGCGATATGGTTGGTCATACCGGAATATATGAAGCCATTTTAAAAGCCGTAAAAGCGGTTGACGAGAACGTAAAAAACGTAGTTGAAACAGCAAAAGAAAACGGATACACCGTAATGATAATTGCCGATCACGGTAATGCGGATAATGCCGTAAATCCGGACGGATCACCCAATACGGCACATTCTTTAAATCCGGTTCCCTGCATTTTGGTTAATAAAGATTATAAGGAAATTCAGAACGGAATTCTTGCAGATGTGGCTCCTACCCTTTTGCACATAATGGATATTGATATTCCGAAAGAAATGACGGGGAAAATTTTAGTAAAATAAAAAAAATGTTACAAATAGAAAATACCTTAATTTCCGATGATGTCATTGAAAAAAAATTTGTATGTAATCTCAATGCATGCAAAGGAATTTGCTGTGTAGAAGGTGATTCCGGAGCACCGCTTGAAGATGAAGAACGGTTTTTTTTAGATAAAGAGATTGAAAGCATCAAAGCTTTTTTAAGAGAGGAAGGAATAAAAGCTATTAATCAAAACGGCTTATATTATATTGATAGTGAACACGATTACGTTACAACTTTGGTAAACGGAAAAGAATGTGCTTATGCTGTTTTTGAAAAAAACGGAACGGCGTCCTGCGGAATTGAAAAAGCTTATCTTGCCGGTAAATCAAGTTTTCGAAAACCGCTTTCTTGCTGGTTGTATCCTGTAAGAACTAAAAAAATTCAAGAATTAACAGCCGTTAATTATGATGTTTGGGATATTTGCATATCTGCCTTAATCCAAGGCGAAAAGTTGGGTGTTCCGGTTTATAAATTTCTTAAAGAACCTTTAATAAAGAAATTCGGTGAAGATTGGTATAAACAATTGGAATATTATGCCGAAAATTCCTAAATTTGTCCGAATTATTAATATATTATGAATTTGAAATATAAAAATATGAAAGATTTAAAACAATACATCGAAACAAATAAAGACCGATTTCTTGAAGAACTTTTCGGACTTATTCGTATTCCGTCAATAAGCTCAGAAGAAGCTCATAAACCGGATATGTATAAAGCTGCCGAATATTGGAAAAAAACAATGCTTGACGCAGGTGCCGATAAAGCAGAAGTAATGGAAACTAAAGGGAATCCCGTTACTTTTGGTGAAAAAATTATCAATCCTGATTTACCCACTGTTTTGGTTTATGCCCACATGGATGTTATGCCCGTTGATCCGATTGATTTATGGGACAGTCCGCCGTTTGAACCTGAAGTAAGAAACGGCAAAATTTATGCACGAGGAGCAGATGATGATAAAGGACAAAGTTTTATGCATGCCAAAGCATTTGAATATATGGTAAAAACGAATCAACTGCCCTGTAATGTAAAATTTATTATTGAAGGTGAAGAAGAAATCGGTTCACCGAATCTTCGTAAATTTATGGAAGATCATAAAGAACTGTTGAAAGCTGATGTTATTTTGGTTTCCGATACCGGAATGATTGCACCCGATATACCTTCAATAACAACCGGATTAAGAGGGTTAAGTTATATGGAAGTTGAACTTACGGGACCTAATAAAGATCTTCACTCAGGATTATTCGGCGGTGCCGTTGCAAACCCTGCAAATGTTCTTACAAAAATGCTTGCAAGTTTAATTGATGAAGAAGGAAAAATTACCGTAAAAGGTTTTTATGATGATGTGATTGAAGTGAGCAAAGAAGAAAGAGCCGAAATGGCAAAAGCACCTTTCAATGAAGACGAATATAAAAAAGCATTGGATATTGAAGAACTTGAAGGCGAAAAAGGATATTCGACAAATGAAAGAACAGGTATTCGCCCTGCATTAGATATTAACGGTATTTGGGCAGGATATACGGGCGAAGGTGCCAAAACGATTATTCCTTCAAAAGCGTATGCAAAAGTATCAATGCGACTTGTTCCGAACCAAGACAATGTAAAAATAAGTAAACTGTTTGAAGACCATTTTAAAGCGATTGCTCCTAAGTCGGTAAAAGTAAAAGTAACGGCATTACACGGCGGACAAGGTTATGTTTCACCAATTGATATTCCCGGATACAAAGCAGCCGAAAAAGCTTATACCGATGTTTTCGGCAAAAAACCGGTTCCTGTCAGAAGCGGCGGAAGTATTCCGATTATTTCAACCTTTGAAGAAGTTCTCGGTATTAAATCTATTTTAATGGGTTTCGGTTTGGAAAGTAATGCCATTCATTCGCCGAATGAAAATAATCCGTTGGAACTGTTTTGTAAAGGGATTGAAACCATTCCGTTATTTTATAAATATTATGCTGAATTAATGAAATAATTTTTATTATTATTTCTTTTATGATTTTTACAAATGTATTTTCCCAAAATCCGAATGATGCAATTATCAGATTTTCGGGTGGTGGTACAGTCGTTGTTCAAAATTTTAAACCGGTTAAAAAATCCGACATTATTAAAGGTTCTTATTATTACAATGATGATTGGTACGAAGGAAATTTACTTCTGGTTGATAATAAAATATTAAAAGGGTATCCTTTGAAATATGACTTACTTCATAACAGCATATTAATAAAAACTGATGATGGTTTAAGAGAAACTTCAATCGGAACAGTAAAAGAAATAAGATGGAAAAATAATAAAAATACAATTGAAGTTTTAAAAAATTGTGTATTATTTGATAATAATAATTCAGGTTTTTATCAATTTCTGAATAACGGTGAGATTTCTTTGTTAAAAGAAACAAATTTAAAACTGTTAAGTTCTAATTATAATCAAGCCCTGGTTGCAGGAGAAAATTATGATAAATTTGTGAAAGAGAATAAATATTATATTTATACAAATAATAAAATTTATTCTGTTAAAAGAAATAAACGAAAAATATTAAAATTCTTCAATAATAAAGCCGAAAGAGTTGAAAAATTTGCTTCTGAAAATAATTTAAGCTTTAAAAATGATTCTGATTTAACAAAGATTTTCAATTATTATAACAG
>JAOZQB010000265.1 GCA_029932445.1 Bacteroidales bacterium
TCCGATTAATAAAAAACATGCGAAAATACGAAACATTTATTTATTATATCCCTGTATATAAGTTCGTTCATAAGGATTAACGTTCTTGTTTTGGTCGAGGTTTATATTAACCCCCGACTTAAGTCGGGGGCTGAAACAAACCGCCGACATTAGGGTTTTAACCCGTTGATAAAATTTTAATCGGACAACAATATTCGATTTTATAAAAACTGTCGTATCTTTATTTTTTTATCTCCATGAATTTCGATTTTATGAAAAACTTTATTTTATTCATTGCAATTACTGTTTTTTTCGGCACACAAATTTTCGCTCAAATTGTTCGCGATAAAGGGATTCTATTTGATGACACAATCGTTCCCGTAATTAAAATAGAACTTGAACAAGATTCTTTGGATGAGTTGTTAATGCCCGGAAATGAATATTCCGATCATGAATATCCCGCTCGTTTTATTTTTATTAATTCACAAGAAACAGATACGCTGGAAAATGTCGGATTCCGTTTAAGGGGTAATACATCTCGAGTTTCTCAAAAAAAATCATTTAAAGTTTCCGTAAATTCTTTTTTCGGCGGCAGAAATTTTTACGGTTCGGAAAAACTCAATCTTAACGGTGAACATAACGATCCGTCAATTATCAGAACAAAAGTATGTTCTGAATTATTTCGAGATATGAATGTTCCGGCTTCTCGAACCAATCACGTAAAATTCTATGTTAATGATGAATATAAGGGCTTGTATATCAATGTTGAACATATCGATGAAGAGTTTGCGGAAAGCCGCTTCAACAATAAAAACGGAAACCTCTATAAATGCTTATGGCCGGCTTCTCTCGAATATATTGATGACAATCCGGATTCATATAAATTTGAACACGACGGTCGAAGAGCATACGAATTGAAAACAAATGAAACCCTTGATGATTATTCCGATTTGGCACATTTTATTGATATTTTAAATAATACACCGATTGAAAATTTACCCGATTCGCTGGAACCGGTATTTAATGTTAATGCTTATCTGCAGGAATTAGCCGTTGAAATATTAGCCGGTCATTGGGACGGTTATTCTTATAATAAAAACAATTTTTATTTATATCATAATCAATTAACCGATAAGTTTGAATTTATTCCCTATGATATTGACAATACATTCGGAATTGATTGGTTCGGTATCGATTGGGCAATCAGGAATATATACACATGGGAAAATCAATCGGAAAGCAGACCTCTGACGAGTCGATTACTGCAAAATCAAGTTTATGAAGATCGCTTTTCGTTTTTTTTGAATAAAGCATTAAATATTTTTTTTGCTCCCGACAGTCTTTTTCCGAAAATTGATACAATTAAAAATATGATAACACCGGCGGCGGAAAGTGATATATACAGAAGCTTGGATTACGGGTGGACAATTCAGGATTTTCACGATTCATATACACAAGCATTGGGAGCTCATGTTACTTATGGTTTAAAACCTTATATTTCAGCACGTTTTAGCAGTGCAATCGCACAAATAAATCTGAATCCGATTGCTCCGATAATCAGCCATGTAGATTTTACACATTTATTCCCGGGGAGAGATTTAGAAGTTTTTGCAACGGTTGATGATGACAGTGATAATCCGATTGTTTACGTTCATTATCAAATAAATTCCGGTACCACGGTTGATTTACAAATGCTTGATGACGGTTCAGGAAACGATTTGGTTTCGGGAGATCATATTTATTCGGCTGTAATTTCGGCTCCTTTAAATAGTGCCGGAACGGTTGATTTTTATGTTTCTGCCGAAGATGTTGATACAAATACCTCATTAGAACCCGTTAACGGAATGTATTCAATTGTTATTCCCGAAGCTTCCGATTTAGAATTATATATTAATGAATTTATGGCTTCAAATTCGAATACGATTTCTGATGAGTTCGGAGAATATGATGATTGGGTTGAAATTTATAATGCCGGAACCGAATCTGTTTGGTTAGGCGATAAATATCTGTCGGACGATCATCTTAACCCTTCAAAATGGCAAATGCCTGATGTTGAAATTCATTCCGGTGATTTTCTGCTTTTTTGGACAGATAATGATCCCGAACAAGGTGATTTTCATACAAGTTTTAAATTATCTGCCGGCGGAGAAGAAATCGGGATATATGATTCTGAATCAACAAATTATGCGGAAATTGATTTTATAGAATTCGGAGAACAGATAACAGATGTTTCAATGGGAAGAATCCCGGACGGCACAGGAGATGTTGATGTTTTACCCTATGCCACACCGGGATATTCAAATACTTCAACAATTTCAATAAATTCGATTAAAAAAACTGAATACTCTGTTTTTCCGAACCCTTTTGAAAATGAGCTTTCTGTTTCCTTTGATGGTGAAAAATATCAAAACGTTTTAATCCGAATCTGTGATTTAACCGGAAGAGTGATTTCAGAACAAAATATTAACAATCCGGAAAAAACAATTCGTATTCAAATATCTGATATAAAAGCAAAATACGGGTTTTATATTTTGTCGATTGTTGTTGAAAAAGAACAAGGAGCTGTGCAACATTATGAAAGTAAGTTAATTATTCGAAAATAGGTTTTTCCTGTTTCGTGCTGTTTTTGAAAAAGTTTTATTGGGCGGCTGTGGTTTAAGTATCCTTTAATGGTTATACAATTACTGCGTAGCAGTAAAACAATAATAACCGCATGTATAACCTGCGGACAATATATGAACAGGTAAACATCAACACCTGTCGGTGTCGAACTCCTTCCGGAGTTCTTTTTGCCTCTCCCGCTCTTCCCATAGGTTGCACCAATGGTTATTATTATTTAATCCCATACGGGATTATATACATATTTTATAGAATATCTATCCTTTAACCTATTGTGCTTTCAGGTTCCTGTAAGTAAACAGCTTGCTTCCTGAAACAGTTTCTTTTTTGTTAGCTTGCATTTTTGTGGTCGGTGCCTTAACGCCTTTAAAAAACCTTACATCACCAATAAATTCTCTTGCCTCATCCCAGTAGTTTATATCAATCAAGTTTTGGAGAAATTGTGCACCTCCTTCAATAAAAACAGATTGTATTTCTCTTTTGTACAGTTCTTTAAACATATTTTCATAAAAAGCTTCATCAAATGGGATTCGAATATAATCAGCATTTTTTGCGGTTTCCTTATGTTTCTCCGTAATGACTATTGTTTTTTGACTTCCGTCAAATAAATGCAAGTTTTGTTTTAATCGCAATGTTCTGTCAAGCACAATTCGAATCGGTTGATTTCCTGCCCAATCTCGCACATTAAGTTTCGGATTGTCTTTTTCTGCAGTGTTTGTTGCCACCATAATAGCTTGTTCTTCTGTTCTCCATTTATGAACCAACATTCGAGTATATTCATCGGTAATCCAATTCGGTTTAATCGGCGTATCCGGACTTCTCTCAAAATCAATAAATCCGTCAAGTGTTTGTGCCCATTTTAGAATGATGTAAGGGCGTTTTTTTT
>JAOZQB010000072.1:0-5650 GCA_029932445.1 Bacteroidales bacterium
AATACAAAGTTAAGTAAAATATGTTTATCTGAGTTAATAAATTATTATTTTTCTTTGATTAAAAACAGATAAGTCGGAAAATGGTCGCTGTATCCGTTTTGAAAACGGTCGAAAGAAAATGTTCTTTTGGGGTAACCTTTATATTTTCCGTCTTGTTGTATCATAAAACTTTTTCTGCAAATACCGGCTTTCCAAAAAACAAAACTAGTTTTGTCTTTCGAAAGTAAGGGCTGAGAAATTATTAATTGGTCAAAAAAGCTCCAAGCATCTCTGTATGCCGTTGTTCCCACACCTTTTTTATACACATCGTAAAAAGGACTGTATAAATCGCCTGTTTTTAATTTCTTTTCAGAACCCTTAGCTCTCAAATGTTTTACAACACTTGCATTATCCGGATTATCATTAAGGTCTCCCAGAACAATAATTTTTGCATTCTTATTTAAACTAAAAATAGAATCAACGAGATGACGTGCTAAATCGCCGGCTGCATCTCTTTTGGGTTCGCTGGCTTTTTGACCGCCGCCTCTTGAAGGCCAGTGATTTACGATAATATTTAAAGTGTCGTTTCCGTCAAAAATACCGGTTACAACCATTTGCCCTCTGGTTTTATCATGCGGATCAAAATCAAAATGTAAATTGTGATAAGAAGTGTGAATAACTTTGAATGAATTCTTTTTATAAATTAAACCGACATCAATACCGCGTTCATCAGGAGAATCGTAATGAATAATACCGTAATTTGATTTTATTAATTGCGGTTCTTTGATTAAATCTTCCACAACATTTTTGTTTTCAATTTCAGAGATTCCTAAAATATCCGGACCGCCTTTTACTTTTTCATCTCCGATTTGAGAAATCACTTCTGCCATATTGTGAAGTTTTTTGTGATAACGTTCGCTTGTCCAAACTTTTTTTCCGGAAGGCAGAAATTCATAATCGTATGTATCCGGAGAATCAATGGTATCAAACAGATTTTCAAGATTATAAAAACCGATGCATTTGATTTTGTATTGTTTTTTTTGTGCATTTAAGTTAAATGTTAAAACAGAAAAAACAATTAAAGTAATTGCAAACTTAAAAGTTGAGATTTTATTAAACATGTTTTTGAAATTAATATTTATATAAATTATATTATATTTGTCGCCCTTTTTATTTTAGAAAAGTTTTCAAAATTAGAATAAAAATTTAAATTAAAAGCGTAAGTTATGAGAAAATTATTTTTAATGTTTTCGTTAATACTTTTTGCTTCTGTTGTAATACAAGCTCAAGGTACTATTTCGGGAACGGTAAAAGATAAAGTTACGGAACAAACTTTATCGGGTGCTTTTGTAAATTTGCAAGGTACCGATTTTAATACTAAAACCAACTCTGAAGGAGCGTTTGTTCTAAAATCAGTTCCGGCAGGTACGTATTTTTTAATAATCAGTGCGGAAGATTATGAGACTTATGAAAGTGAGATTATCGTAACAGATGCCGATGTAAATACAGGAACTGTTTATTTGTCAACAGGAGAAAAAGATACCGGAGAAGATGTTATTGTAGAATTATCCAATGATGAACTCAGTGGTGCTGATGACGATTTACAAACCAATGTATCCGGAGTTTTGCACGGTTCTAAAGACATCTTTTTAAATACTGCAGGATATACTTTCGGACCCATGCGTTTCAGAGTCAGAGGATATGATAATAAATACTCTGATTTATTTATGAACGGTATTCAAACCAATGATTTAGAATCCGGTCGTGCCGTTTGGGCATATTGGGGCGGTTTAAATGATGCCGTAAGAAATAAAGAAACGCATAAAGGTATTACCGAAACAGATTTTGCATTCGGCGGTATCGGCGGTGTTACCGGTATTGATACCAGAGCTTCAAGCATAAGAGTAGGAACAAAACTGACTTATTCGTTTACAAACCGAAGTTATAATCACAGAGCGATGTTTATTCACTCAACCGGGATGATGAAAAACGGCTGGGCACTCGCTGTTTCGGGTTCAAGACGTTTTGCTCAAGAAGGTTACACGGAAGGAACTTTTTATGATGCTTATTCCTATTTTGTTTCTGCAGAGAAAAAAATTAATGATAAGCACAGTTTGGGTTTGGTTGTTTTCGGTGCACCTTCAAAACGCGGAAGCAGGAGTGCTACAACTCAAGAAGTTTATGATTTAACAAGCATTCGATACAATCCGAATTGGGGATGGCAAGACGGCGAAAAACGAAATGCAAAAGTTACTGATTCACACACTCCGATGGCAATTTTCACGCATTATTGGGATATTGATAATACGAGTAAATTGAAAACTTCATTAGCTTATTCCAAAGGGAAATATAATAAAACATCGTTAAATTGGTATAATGCGGCAGATCCGCGTCCGGATTATTATCGTTATTTACCTTCTTATATGACGGATTCATTGGCTATTGTAAAAAGAACGGAAGATTTTGAACAAGGATTAAGACAAATTGATTGGGATGCCATGTATCAAACAAATTATACAAATTTTGATACTATTTTTAATGCAGACGGAATTTCCGGAAATACATTAATCGGAAAACGTTCGGAATACATTGTCGAAAATCGGATGAATGAAAACAGTCAATTATGGTTCAATTCAGTTTATAATAAGTTTATAAATGATAATTTGCAAATTACGGCAGGTATTCAACACAGACGATATAATGCAAGACATTATAAAACATTGGTTGATTTGCTCGGCGGTGATTATGTTGTTGATATTGACAAATATGCTGAACGAGATTTAGTCGGTGAAGGTGTTGCCGATAACGATATTAGTTATCCGAATCATATTGTTGACAGTATCGGGGAAGTATTCGGAAATGATTATAACGCTCATGTAAATAAAACGCAATTATGGGCAAATGCCGGATACAATTTCGGAAAAGTCGATGTGTATTTCGGTTTGGAAGGTTCCAATACGAATTTTTGGAGAACAGGTAATATGCAAAACGGAAAATTTCCGGATAATTCGCTCGGGAATTCGGAAAAACTACATTTTTATAATTACGGCATTAAAGCAGGAGCAACATATAAACTTTCAGGAATGCACTTTTTTCACCTTGACGGAGCAAATCTGACAAAAGCACCTGATTTCAGAAATTCATTTGTTTCACCGCGAACCAGAAACCAAATTGTGGACGGTTTGGAAAATGAACAAATTTTATCAGTTCAAGGCGGTTACATCCTTCAATCTAATAAATTAAAAGCAACTGTTGATTTATATTATACACAGTTTAAAAATCAAACGGAAGCAAGAAGTTTCTATTTTGACGGATTCAATAACTTTGTTAATTTCGTAATGACAGGTATTAATAAAACACATCAAGGAATCGAAATTGGTACGGAATATACAATTACACCCGGTTTGTCGGTATTCGGAGTTGCTAATTTGGGTTATTACAGATGGACTTCACGACCTGAATTCAGTGTTTATGTTGATAACAGTGCAGAAGTTTTTTATGATAAAGAAACGGTTTATGTCGAAGGATTTTTGGTCAGCGGAACACCGCAAACAGCATTCTCCGGAGGTGTAAAGTATTGGGCTCCCAAACATTGGTGGATTGGCTTAAGCGGAAATTATATGGACGATACGTATCTGTCGTTCAGTGCATTAACGAGAACTGTCAATGCTGTTAAATATTCGGATCATACGACACAGGAATATCTTGATTTAATAAATCAAGATAAATTACCGACTTATTATACCCTTGACGGGTTTGTAGGTAAATCTTTCAGATTTCAATACAAGTATAACTTGAATATCAGTTTAAATGTTTCTAATATTCTTAATAATGAATCAATTGTTACCGGCGGATATGAGCAAGCCAGACTTGATTTAAGTGATTATAATAAATTTGAACCAAAAAAATACTATTACAGCGGTTTGCAATATTATTTAAATGTCAGTTTCAGATTTTAAACTAAAAAATATAATATAATATGAAAAATATTTTAAAAATAACGATCATTCTTACATCTGTATTAGTTATTATAAGCGGATGTGTGAAAGAAAATTTTGATACGACTCCCGAATATGTTACAAGTCTTGAAGCAAATACATCTATTGCGGATTTAAAAGCAATGTTCACAAATTCTTCGGTATTAATTGATACAAATATTGTGATTAAAGGAATTGTTATTTCTAATGATGAATACGGGAATTTCTACAAAGAATTATTTATTGAAGATGAAACCGGAGCTGTTGGAATTGAACTTGATGACGGCTATCTTTATGAAAAATATCCGGTCGGAAGATTGGTTTATGTAAATTGTAAGGGTTTATATTTGGGTAAAGATTATGATGTTATTAAACTGGGTTTAAGTTCAAATATTGACAGAATCAACAGTGCTTTTATCGAAGATTATATAGATATTTCTGCCGGAGGTGAACCGGTTGAACCGATAGTTGTTGATATAGCAGATTTAACGGGAAATAATCTTGACAGCTTAATCGGAAGTTTTATTAAAATCGAAAACGTTCAATTCCAAGACCCGGAACAAACATATGCTAATACCGGAGATAATTATTCTGAAAGAACGATTGTTGATTGCAGCGGAAATGATGTTGTTTTAAGTACCAGTGAATATGTATCATTCATTAATGATTCTTTACCCGCAGGTAACGGTTCAATTAATGCTGTTTTAAGTAAATTTTCCGGAAATTATCAATTAAGAATAAACTCACCGGAGGATGTTGATTTTACCGGAAATCGTTGTTCTAAATAAATTTTAAATTAAAAAATATATTTATCATGAATAAATACATAAAAATAATATCGATATTTAGTATAAGTTTGATGTTCATTCTGTCGGCTTGTATTAATTATAAATTTGAGGAACCGGAAAAAGCGGTTTATAATCCCGGTATTTCGGAAACTTCTACTATTAACGAATTAAAGGCTTTACATACCGATGAATTAACTTTAATTGATACCGATGTAGTAATTAAAGGAACCGTAATTGCTAATGATAAATCAGGAAATATTTATAAAGCCATATATATTCAAGACAGTACAGCCGGCATACAAATCAGTCTTAATGCTTATGAATTACATAATCAATTTCACGTCGGTGATTTAATTTATGTAAAATGCCGAGGTTTATATCTCGGTGAATACGGCGGACAAGTTCAACTCGGAGCTGATTATGAGGGTGCTGTCGGCAGAATTGAAGAACCCTTAATTAATGATTATTTAATAAAATCAGACGGCGGCAGTCCTGTTGTTCCAAAAGAACTTGATATATCTGCGGCAATAGGAAATTCTCTTATAAATGAAATTGTCATTATTAAAAATGTTCAATTTGCTGTAAATGAATTAGGCGGAACCTATGCTGACGGTGTAAACCATATTGATTTTGACAGACACATAGAAGATTGTGACGGAAATTCAATGATTGTAAGAACCAGCGGATATGCCGATTTTGCAAATGACAGTTTGCCTAAAGGAATAGGAACGATTACGGCTGTATTAACAAAATATAACAGTGATTATCAATTGATTATTCGAAATGTTGATGAAGTTATAATGAACGATACTCGTTGCGGTGCTGTTTTTTCCGAAACATTTGACGGTAGTTTGGGCGTTTTTACTCCCTACAGTGTAATTGGTGATAATCAAGTTTGGACTTATA
>JAOZQB010000072.1:5750-13102 GCA_029932445.1 Bacteroidales bacterium
CAAACGGATATAACGATACGGAAGTTTATATTTGTGATGATTATGACGGTGTAAGTAACCCTAATACAAGCGGTTCTTGGACAAAACTTACCGGATTTAACTATCCTCCCGGAACTAATTGGACTTTTATTGATTCCGGAGATGTTGATATTTCTACTTTCGGCAGTAATTCAAATGTTTTTATTGCATTTAAATATACGAGTACGAATTCAGATGCTTGTACTTGGGAACTTGATAATATTGCAATTAAATTACAATAATATAAACCTGAATGAAAAAAGAAACCGAAGCATCGCTTCGGTTTTTTTATTTGCTTGTATTTTTTACATCAATAATTTCCGCCGCAATACTGACGGCAATTTCTTCGGGTGTTTCACTTTTTATTGAAACGCCTATCGGTGCGGAAACTTTTTTCAAAAGTTCTTCGGAATAAGCTTCTTCTTTTAACAATTTAAAAATTTCGGCTACTTTATTTTTACTGCCCATCATACCCATGTAGGCAACATTTTTATCCAGTAATTTTGATAAAATCTTTTTATCGTTCACATGACTGAAACTGGCAATTACAACGTAAATATTTTGTCCTTCCGGAATGTGTTTATCAATTTCATTAAAATCGACAATATGTTGTTCTTTAGCCCATTCATTAGCTTTTAAAGTGTCAAGTTCAGGTCTGTTATCATAAATTTTAACATAATAACCGAGCATTTTCATTTGCTTTGAAAGAGCCAAACCCACATGTCCGCCTCCGATGATGCAAACAATGTGTTTGTAGCCTACAACTTCTTTATAAATACCGTTTTTATATTCAAATTGTGTCGGAATGCTTGCACTGTTTCTTGAACGAAATTCTGTTTCGCTGATTGTTATTGTTATTTCTTCTTTGATGACGGCGTGCCCCACAATTTCATTTATATTATCATAATGAATATCGTATTGAAGCGGATATAGAATAACTTTATTATCCCCCGAGCAAATCATCCCTGATTTATGCATTTCAGCATCTGTTCGGTGAATTTGTTCATGTAATTCAGGTTTGGTAATATTCTTTTCAAGCATTTCTTCGGCACGTTTTATCAGTTTATATTCCGTAGCACCGCCTCCGACGGAACCGAAATGTTTTCCGCTTTCTGTAAGCATCATTTTAAATCCTTGTCTGCCCGGACTGCTGCCTTTATTTTCAACAACAATAAGCAAAATAACACGTTGCTTTTGTCGTAAATACGCTTGAATTTTTGACCAAATTATCATTGTGTGAATATTTTTTATTATTTATTTTCCTGAAGTTTTCTGAAATCTAATTGTGTTTTATTCTATATATGAGTTCGGTCTAAAAAGGTCTTTTTTGTCATTCCGTCCGTCAGCTGACAGAGGAATCTTTAACTTTCATGCTATCAGCAGATTCTGAAACAGGTTCAGAATGACAAATAGCCGGATATTTACTTTTTAGACCGGATTCATATATTTTTTAAAAGTATAATACAAAAACATTTTAACTTTATAAACTTTTAACTTTTCAAACTTTCAACAAATTTATACTTTAAACCGCACCCTAAAAACCCCTTCATTAAAAGAAGTCGTAGTAATCCTGAAATTTGCAAGTTCGCCGGTATTTTTTACATGTTTACCGATACAGGGACAATCATCGTAATCACCGATACTGATAATTCTTACTTTCGGATTTTGTTCTTTCGTAATTCGTTTTAAATTGAAAATTTTATCGGCTTCATCGAAACTTAAAATTTTCTCTGTTATATCATAATTTTGAGAAATAACGTCTTTTATCTTTTGTTCCAACAATTTTACTTCATCTTCAGTAGGAGCTTTCTCAAGCACAAAATCACATTTGGATTTTTTTCGTTCTATATGACATTTTTCCGAACGCTCGCAACCGAACATATTGACCATTGTTCTGTTTAAAATATGTTCTGCCGAGTGCATCGGAGCATGGTAATTTTTCTTTTCACTCATTTTATTAAATATAATTTGATACAAATAAACAAAATATTGACTGATAACTAAAAAAATAAAGAATATGTTTTATTTTTATATCTTCTAAAGAGAATTTTAATTCAAAATTAATCATTCATAACTTATAATTCATAATACAAATACTATGTTTAAAGAAAATATTTTAAAAGGAAAAACAATTATTGTTACCGGCGGCGGAACGGGTTTGGGAAAATCGATGGCAACAAAGTTTTCCGAATTAGGTGCAAATATCGTTATTACAAGCAGAAAAGCTGAGGTCATAGAAAAAACAGCATCAGAAATTTCCGAGAAAACCGGTAATTCGGTTCTGGCCGTTCAGGCAGATGTCAGAAAACCGTTTCAAAATGAAGC
This sequence comes from Bacteroidales bacterium, assembly GCA_029932445.1. Lineage (GTDB taxonomy): Bacteria > Bacteroidota > Bacteroidia > Bacteroidales > JAADGE01 > JAADGE01. The sequence continues at coordinate 8,094 of JAOZQB010000072.1, forward strand.
TGTTTTGGAACAAGCAATTGCAAAATTCGGACAAGTTGACGGATTATTGAACAATGCAGCCGGAAATTTTATCAGCCCTACAGAACGTTTGAGTTATAAAGCTTTTGATACCATTGTGGATATTGTCCTTAAAGGAACTTATAATTTTACGCTTGCAATCGGTAAATATTGGATTGAAAATAAAATTCCGGGTACGATATTAAATATTGTAACAACCTATGCTTCCGTCGGTTCCGGTTTTGTCGTGCCTTCAGCAATAGCAAAAGCCGGAGTATTAAATTTAACACGTTCATTAGCAACGGAATGGGGTAAATATAAAATACGATTAAATGCCGTAGCACCGGGTCCTTTTCCTACCAAAGGTGCATGGGACAGATTGTTTCCGGGTGCCGGTTTTGAAGAAAAATTAATCAATAAAATTCCTTTAAAAAGGGTGGGAGAACATAGTGAACTTGCCGATTTAGCGACCTATTTAATGTCTGATTTTTCCGGCTATATTACCGGCGAAGTGGTTACGATTGACGGTGGTGAATGGCTCAGCGGTGCCGGTGAATTTAATTGGCTTGAAGAAATAAAACCGGAACAATGGGATGAAATTGAAAAATCAATAAAGCAAAAAAATAAAGCAAAAAATTAAAAATGAAAAAGGTGCAAAATATAATTTGCACCTTTTTATTTTTCTAATCACTGTTTGTTTATTCTAAACCAAATGCATAATAAGCAATTTCACCGTCAGGATAAACACCTTGAATATAAACACCGCCGTGTATGTCTTTCAATAAATTTTGAATATCCTTAGGGGAATTTACGGATTTTCTGTTCACATGCGTAATTACAAAACCGGGTCGCACGCCGGCTTTCATTAATTTCCCGGCTTGTAAATCAGTAACTTGAACACCGTTTTTAATTTTCAGTTTATCTTTTGTTTCATTCGAGATACTTGCAAAACTTGCTCCCAAAACTTGGATAATATCTTTGTTTACAACTTCTGTTGTTCCCAAACTGTTTTTTAATTCTACTAAGAATTTTTTTAGTTTCCCGTCTCTCTTAACCCAAACAGTCACTTTATCGCCGGGGCTGAAACGGCTTATTTGTTCTTGAAGTTCCGAAACTTTTTCAACAGGTGTATCATTAACTTTTACAATCACATCTTTTTCTTTGATACCGGCTTCTTCTGCAGCACTTTCTTTATTGACATTAACGACATAAACACCTTCAGGTTTGTCCATTTTAAGATCTTCGGCTAATTTTGCATCAACATCTTGGATGTTTACTCCGAGTAATGCGCGTTGAACGGTTCCGAATTCTTTTAAATCGGAAACCACTTTTTTTACGATTGTAACCGGTACGGCAAAAGAATATCCTGCATAAGACCCTGTTTGAGAAGCAATTGCAGTATTAATTCCGACAAGTTCTCCGTTCGTATTTACCAATGCACCACCGCTGTTTCCGGGATTAACGGCTGCATCTGTTTGAATAAACGATTCGATGGCATATTGTTGTTTTTGTCTTAACAAATTAATGTTTCTGGCTTTGGCACTTACAATTCCTGCCGTAACCGTTGAAGTTAAATTAAACGGATTTCCGACAGCTAAAACCCATTCTCCGATTTTTAATTTATCAGAATTACCGTAGGGAATTGTCGGTAAATTTTTTTCGTCAATTTTGATTAAAGCAATATCGGTAGCAGGATCCCGACCGATTAATTTTGCCGTATATTTTCTGTTATCATTTAAAACAATTTCAATATCTTTTGCATTTTCAACAACATGATTGTTTGTAATAATGTAACCGTCATTTGAGATAATAACTCCGGAACCGGAAGCCATTGTCGGCATTCTTTGTCCGAATTGATCACCGAACGGATTTCCGAAGAAAAATTGTTGTATTGACGGTTGTTGCAATTGTTGAGCTTCGTAGGTTGTTTTTACGTGAACAACAGCATTAACGGTTTTTTCTGCAGCCGTTGAAAAATCAGGTAAAACAGTAGTTGACGCAGGAAAGTTACTCGTCTGATAAACGGGCATATTTGTTGTCTCTGATTCAAACGCTTTTTGTTTCGGTCCTATTAACCAATTAATTCCGAATGCGCTTATGCCGCCTAATAATGCTACCAAAAAAAGACCTGAAATCTTTTTAGCATTTCGTTTTGATTTTTTTTCTAATCTTTCCATTTTTTTAAATTTTTAGACTAAATTTTTATTTTTTTATTATGTCAAAATATAAACCAAGTTTTTCGATTGTCATTTTGACATAATTTGAAACGATTATGTATTTAAAATGTTACATAAATTATTGAATTTTTTTTTATTTTGTATGAAAGATGTTACTTTGTAATTATTTAATAAATTTTAAAAAAATGAAATTTTATAAATATACCGGAGCCGGAAATGATTTTATTCTGTTTAATGATATGACCGGAGAAATGCCTGTTTTATCTTCAAAACAAGTTCAATTTCTTTGCGACAGACATTTCGGAGTCGGTGCTGACGGAGTCATTATTTTAAAAAAATCAAAAGCGCTTGATTTTGATATGGAATATTTTAATGCTGACGGCAGCGGAGGTACCATGTGCGGAAACGGCGGAAGATGTCTGGTTGCATTTGCTCAGAAGTTGGGAATAATTGAAAAACACACGAAATTTTTAGCTTCCGACGGCGTACATGAAGCTTTTATTAACCAAAGGAATATCGTAAAGCTTAAAATGATTGATGTGGATGAGGTAAAAAGTATCGGAAAAGATTTTTACTGTTATACCGGTTCACCGCATTACATTATTTTTGTTGACGATATTGAAGCTGTTGATGTTTGTAATGAAGGTCGAAAAATCAGATATTCCGAAACTTACAAAGAAGAAGGAACAAATGTAAATTTTGTAAAAATTGAAGAAAATCATTCAATCAGCATCAGAACTTATGAAAGAGGTGTGGAGAATGAGACTTTAGCTTGCGGAACCGGTTCTGTTGCCTCTGCTCTTATTTGTGCGGAAATTAATGAGTTTTGCTCGGGTGAAGTTATGGTTCATACAAAAGGCGGATTATTGAAAGTCAGTTTTTTAAAAAAAGATGATAAATATATAGATATTTGGCTGACCGGATCGGCTGATTTTATTTTTGAAGGAAATATAGATTTTTAAACATTAGAAGAATTTTAAAACCTCTTTTTTTACAAATATCATAATATAAATTAACCGTGCCATGCTGAAGTGCGGCACGGTTAATTACAAAACTGCAAAATTTAAACTTGCGGACCTGCCGGAACAAGTTTTGCTACATCTTCATTATCCGTAAAATATTTAAAGTTTTTGATAAATCTTCCGCCTAAATCATTTGCAGCTGCATCCCAATCAGTAGGATTTTTCCAAAAATTTCTCGGATTTAATATTTTACTGTCAACATTTTTAACAGCTTTAGGAATCGCAAGATTAAAAACAGGAACGTTTTCAAATTCTGCATTGTCAAGTGAACCGTCAAGAATTGCATTAATAATATTTCTTGTCGACGGTAAATCAATCCGTTTTCCGGTTCCGTATGCACCGCCGATCCATCCGGTGTTTACCAAATATGCCGTTGCACCGTGCATTTCTATTTTACGAATTAATTCTTCTGCATATTTAGCCGGGTCAAGCAATAAGAAAGCTGCACCGAAACAAGCAGAGAATGACGGTTGAGGCTCTTTAATTCCGCGTTCGGTACCGGCAACTTTTGCCGTGTATCCGCTGATAAAATGATATTTTGTTTGGTCGGGCGTTAATTTTGATACCGGAGGTAAAACACCGAAAGCATCCGCTGTCAGGAAAATAACTTTTTTTGCATGCCCTGCTTTTGAAACCGGTTTTACGATATTTTCAATATGATAAATCGGATAAGAAACACGTGTATTTTGCGTTTTTGACGTATCAGCAAAATCAATATCACCGTTGTCTTTTATAACAACATTTTCGAGAAGCGCATCTCTTTTAATTGCTCCGTAGATATCAGGTTCTTTTTCGGGGTCTAAATCAATCGTTTTTGCATAACAACCGCCTTCAAAGTTAAAAATGCCGTCATCGTCCCAACCGTGTTCGTCATCACCGATTAAAGCTCTGTTCGGATCAGCCGATAAAGTTGTTTTTCCTGTTCCCGAAAGACCAAAGAAGATAGCAACATCACCGGCTTTACCTACATTTGCAGAACAATGCATGGCTGCAATCCCTTTTAAAGGAAGTAAATAATTCATAATAGAAAAAAACCCTTTTTTTATTTCTCCGCCATACCAAGTTCCGCCGACACATGCCATTTTTTCTTTTAAATTAAATGCGGCATAAACCTTACTGTTTAAACCATGTTCTCGCCATTTTGAATTACTTGTTTTGGCAGCATTTAACATAACATAATCGGGTTCAAAATTTGCTGCCTCTTCTTCTGTAGGTCTTATGAACATATTTTTTACAAAATGAGCCATCCATGCAACTTCAGTAATAACCCTGATGGCAATTCTTGAATTTTCATTTGCACCGGCATAACCGTCTTGAACATATAATATTTTTCCTGAAAGTTGTTTGGCACTGATTTTTAATTTATGTTTCCAAACTCTGTTGTTAATCGGTTTATTATCAGATGACGGGCGATGTTTATTTTTCCACCAAATATGATGTTCCGAAGTTTCTTCTTTAACAATGTATTTATCTTTGGGTGATCGTCCGGTAAAAATTCCGGTATCAACCGTAACGGCTCCTAATTCAGTTACATAACATTTTTCATAACCTACTAAATTCGGGTCGGTTTCATGTTTGAATAATTCATCATAAGATAAATTATGATATATTTCTTTTACATCTGTAATATTGTATTTGCTTAAATCCGGTTTTGTCATTTTTATTTATTTTTATTATGTTTCAAGTTACAAATTTAAAAAAAATATTAAGATACAAAAATCTTTATATTATTTAACCCATATTATTCATGAAATTAGCTTTATGCAGATGCAAGGCGACGAAACCCGAAGATATATACATATATTTCGAGGGA
>JAOZQB010000266.1 GCA_029932445.1 Bacteroidales bacterium
TTAAAAATAATAAATTAGAGGTCTGAAAACAGCAATACAGATATAATTGAAATAACGGTAATACTAACTACAAATGTTCGTGACAAATCTAAGACGAACCTATCATACAACAACAAGATGTCAAAATATCGTATCAGAATAACTATTCCGTTAAATGACTGACAAAAACATAACAGCACTTTTAGGAAAAGCAATTCGAGAAGGCAAATACCTTAACATAAGGTACAAAAATAAGAATGGAGAAATTACACCTTTTTGGATTTGTATTTTGGATATCAATGCAAAAGATGAACTGTATGTGAATATGTTCAATATTACAAAAGATGAACCCTTATTAAATAAAAAAATTTTTATATCAAGTATTCAGACAGCTGAAATCTTGAAATTTTCTCATTATAACGTTTCCGATAAACTGATAACTAAGATTGACCAAGATGAGAGTTTGCAAAAATATGAGTTTGATAGCTATGACAACAATGTATTAAATTATTATTTAGAATGTTACAAAGCGAATAATGATCCGTTTTTACACAAGACACATATAATTCCGAATACCGATTTAAATGTATTAATTGATCAAGATCCGTATCAACTGACAGATAAACAACAAAAGCACATTCTGAAAGAAATCTATCATAATGATTATAATAAATTCTATGATTATAAACTTGCCTTATGTGAATTTTCAATAGATATAGAATCAAGAGGGAAATTTGTTGTTGCATACAGAAAACTAACATTTGACCCGATAGAGAAAACTCTTCATATTGAAAACCGAACAGAATTCAATTCAGCTTTTTACATTCAAGGCATAAAACATTCACTGTCTTATTATACAGATATAAGTCCGACTGATTTTCAAAACTTATACAATAAGGACAAATTTGGTACTATAGAATTATTAAAAGACAGTTTTCAATCCGGAGAATTACCGAACACAAGGCCGGAAATTATTGTTTTGGGTTATGCACAAATTGATATATCAAGGATTTACGATGATATCAATTCAGAACATTCAAAAAATGAAATGCAAATTCCCTTAAAAGCATTCTTTCAAAATTTATCCTTGCTTGACAGAAAGAACAGAAAAGAGCCACAAATCGTTCTTTATGACAATAATGTGAATATTGATCAACTTCGAACAATTTATAATTCAATAAAATATCCGATTACATATGTACAAGGACCTCCGGGTACCGGGAAAACACAAACAATCTTAAATATAGTAGTGAATTGTTTAACGAACAATAAAACCTTATTGATTTCTTCAAATAATAATATTCCTGTTGACGGAATAACAGACAAATTGTTTTTAGGAAAATACAGAAATAAAGAGATTTTATTTCCGATGATCAGACTCGGAAACAACACTTATGTCGCGGAAGCATTAAAAAAAATAAAAAAACTGTATGAGTTTGAAACAAAAGACATCCCAAAAGAGGATCTCTTATTCAATTTGAAAGAAAAGTCAAAGGAAAACAACAAAAAATTACTCGGAAAATTAAAGAATTACGAAGACAGAATTGATCTCAAGCAAAATTTGAAATTCATTAAAGGATTAATATCAAGAGGTTCCGGTAAATATCAGCAACTTGAGGATGAAAAAACGAAACTTGAAAACCGACTAAATCAAATTCCGATAACAACTGACGAAAATGTTAAAGGAATATTTGAAGTTATAAAAGACAATTTTCAATTGCTGCAATATTTTTATTTCGAATCTTTAAGATATATAAAGCGATTAAAAACCAAAGTTTATAGTGAACTCGTAAAAATACTGTATTTAGAAGATGAAGAAGAGCAAGTTAAAGAGTTTAACAGATGGATTTCTAATGACGAGAATCTAATAAAATTCACTAAAGTCTTTCCGATTATTCTTACAACCAATATTTCAAGCCGTAAATTGGGGTATAAATTCAAGTTTGATCTGTTAGCAATTGATGAAGCAGGACAATGTGATATTGCTGTAAGTTTAATCCCAATTTCAAAATGTTCAAATATGGTTTTAATCGGTGACACAAATCAACTAAAACCTATAATTGTTTTTGAGGAAAAAAGAAATAAACAATTAATGAAACAGTTTAAAATTGATGATCACTATAACTACTTCAACAATTCAATACTTTCTCTTTATAAAAGAATAGATAATATTTCAAGAGATATTTTATTAAGTTATCACTACCGTTGCGGAAAAAAGATCATCAATTATTCCAATATGCGGTTTTATGAAAGCAGATTAAATCTATCGGCCATTAATAACATTGGTGAAGTAAAATTAGTAGCTGTTAATAATGTAAATCATAAAAATAAGAACTCTCAAATAGAAGAAGCCGTAGAAATTATAAATTACATAAAAGAAAATAAATTATCGGATGTTTTTATCATTACACCTTTCAGAAATCAAGAAGCTGTTATTAATCATTATTTAAAAGAAGCAAAGGAAAAAGGTGAAATAGACAGTTCCGTCAGTTGCGGAACAATTCATAAAGTGCAGGGGCAAGAAAATAAAGCAATCATAATATCTACTGCCATTTCAAGACAAACATCTCCCGGAACTTACAATTGGATTAAAGATAACAGCGAATTAATAAATGTAGGTGTCACAAGAGCAAAAGAACAATTAATTGTTTTTACTGATAAACATGCCATTGATATTTTGTCAAGAAAAGATGATGATCTGTATGCTTTGATTGATTATGTCGAAAAAAACGGAACAATACAAATTTCTCAAAGTATCGTTAATAAATTCACCATCGGTTTCTCCAATAATTCAAAATTTGAAGATGAATTTTATAAAACGATGAGACATTATTGCTCGGTACGAGACAGCAAATTCAAAAGAAACGTTAAAATTATTGATGTATTCCCGGAAGAAAAAAATAATCCCGTGGTAAATAAAAAAGAATTTGACGGTGTACTTTATCACGGAAAAAAACCAAAAATAGTCTTTGAAATAAACGGTAGAGAACATTATACTAAGAAAAATCGAATCAAGTCTGATGAAATCAAAAAAGATTTATTAAAAACGAAGGATATCAAATTATTTTTTATTCCAAATCAATATGTGAAGCATTATGAATTTATTCGAGAATTAATCAGGAAATTCAACGGTGATATTTATCAAAAAACATTGTTTGATGACTACGATTCCACAAACTGACAACATCTAAAAAAGGAATACATGAAACAATTAACTACTTGAAAATAAAACCGGCTGCCAACAGCACACATAGTTTATAGCCGACAATTACCTAATTCCCTGTTGGTTATACATCTGTACTGCAAAATTCATGAATTTTTCTATCTTTGTAAGATAGTAAGGTTTGTGGATTTAAATCCGCTACAAGCCACCGAAACCGTTAACTATAAATTTACCCCTATGAAAACAATATTGACTTTACTTATTTTCTTTCAAACACTTACATTATTTGCCGCAAAGGTTGATACTTTAATTGTGTACAGCAATT
>JAOZQB010000267.1 GCA_029932445.1 Bacteroidales bacterium
TAAAACTTTTTAAATTTTCTTTTTTATCAAATAAAACTAAGATTATATAAAAAAATAAAGACTATTTCGTTAATATACTTTACTTTTAAAACAAAATTAAACACCATGAACCAAAAAACATCTGTTGCCGTAATCGGTATATTCTTATTATTGTGGTCATTTTTCATTTTTCCGACTAACATATCAGCACAAAACAAAGTTCAAAAACTTTACGAAGGTGAAAGTTATATGAAATGTATAAATCTGTGTAATAAAAATCTTGGTAAAAGTATCGATAAACAAAATTCAAACTTATATAAAAGCTTGTCAATAATAGAATTAGTTAATGACAAAAAGTTAAACCAAATGTATTCTGATCCTGTTTCGGAAGCACTGAAGGGAATAAAACGAAATGAAAAGTATGCAAACAGTCATCCGTCTGATTATTTTCGTTCCGAAAACAGATACAGAATTGATAAAGTTGTAAGGTTTGCCCTCAACACTGCAGACTCTTCATATAATAAAGGAGATTTAAAATATGCAGATAAAATTTTAAAAAAAATTCGTGCTGTTTACCCTAAAAACAATCTGTACCTGTATAAATATGCAAAATTATTCAATTTCAATTCTATTGCCGTAATAAAAAAAGACAAAACAATTAACGAAAAAGATTTACATAAACGATTATATGAAGTTATTAATAATTGCAAAAAATATTTTAACGGACAATCAAGACAAGAACTTCTTGATGATTTAAATTTAATGTATAACGATACGGCAGCAGATTTGGAAACAGCAAGCACCATATTGGTTTTATATCCTCAAAAATTTAAACAAGATGCCGAATTTCAAATACAAGCGCAAAAATTTCAGGAAAAATATTGGCAAATAAAAATGCTTTTTGAAGTTAATAACACTCGTGCAACCGGTGTGGCTTGCGGCGGATTACTAATGGAGCCGAAGCCGGCGATAATTTTGAGTAATTGCCTTTGCAGAACAGCTCAAAAATATGCCAAATACATGAATAAAGAAGATTTTTTCTCACATACCGGAAAAGACGGCAGTTCCCCTTGGCAACGTGCATCAAAAGAAGGTTGTTCTGCCGATGCGGAAAATCTTGCCGAAAATTTCACGAAAAACACAAATATTGTTGTTAAACAATGGCTGAACAGCGAAGGCCATTGCAAAAACATTATGGGATTTCACACCAAAGCAGGTTTCGGGCATGCAGGAGAATATTGGGTGCAGATGTTTAAATAAAATAAGAATGTTTTAAATATTATCCCCATCTTTCGGGTTCTGTTTAATAACTATCTTTAAAAACATAACAACATGAAATACAAAAAACTAGGGTCAAAAGGACCGAAAATATCAACCGTCGGATTTGGTGCATGGGGCATCAGCGGACGCGATTGGGGAAAAACAGATGATACAAAATCGATTAAAGCTATTCATGCTGCTCTGGATGCAGGTGTAAATTTTATAGATACTGCCGACGTCTACGGTTTCGGACATTCGGAAGAATTAATTCGGAAAGTTTTAGACGAAAGATCGGATAAAGATAATATTATAATTGCTTCTAAAGCGGGTAACAATTTTTATCCTTTTATCAATCAAAATCACACAATTACTCCCGCTAATAATGACTATTCCGTTAAGCATCTGATATTTGCGGCAGAACAAAGCTTGAAACGTTTAAACGTAGAAGCATTGGATATTTTGCAGTTACACAGTCCGGGACTTGATATTTTAGAACAAGACGAACCGTGGATGGCTCTTGAGAAACTAAAAGCTGAAGGAAAAATTAAGCATGCCGGATGGAGCGTTCAATCTTTTGAAGAAACTTCTCAAGCCCATATTCTTGAAAGACACCACGAACTTATTGATGTTATTCAGGTAAGATATAATCTTTTGGAACGAGAAGCCGAAAAAGTTTTATTCCCTATGACTCAAAAATACAGAACCGGGGTTATTGTTCGAATTCCTTTACTTTTCGGTCTTTTATCCGGTAAATTTAATCATAAAAGTACGTTCGGAGAAAACGACCACAGAAGATTTAACCTTTCTCCGGAAAAGTTAAATCGTTATTTAACCGATTTTGCCGACTACAAATCGTTATTTGAAAAACATCCCGATTACAGCCCTGCACAGCTCAGTTTAAGATTCTGCATTTCTCATCCGGCTTGCCATGTTGTTATTCCCGGAGGGAAAACACCGGAACAAGTTCGGGAAAATGCAGCAGCTTCCGACCTTGATTTTATAGCTTATAATGAGTTTCAAAAATAAATTTTATATTTTTTATTAATTCAAATAAACATATTTTTCGATTCTCTTTTGAAAATTAATTCCCGATATCTTTGATTTTTGCTAATATTGCATCTTAATGGCAAAAATTAATCTTAAAGAAAAAGAAAATCTCGAAAAAAAAATCAGTCCTAAAAAGGTGATTATTCCGGCAATTGTAGGTGTTCTCGCCGTATTCGGAATGTTATATTATCAAATTAAAGATAAGCACGTTTCTTTTGATGTCATAAATTTTACGGGAATTACCGTTTTATTTTTAGTTATTGCCGCCTTATTTATGATGTTGCGAGACATCGGATATATGGCTCGTTTTAAAGTTTTAAGCGAAAATAAAGTAAGTTGGTTTCAAGCGTTCCGCGTTATTATGTTATGGGAATTTGCCTCTGCAATCTCACCTTCCGCTATCGGCGGAACCGGTGTTGCCGTTGTTTTTGTTCATAAAGAAGGTATCAGTGTCGGAAAAAGTACTGCAATTGTTATGGCTACTTCATTTTTGGATGAAATGTATTTTTTAATCATGTTTCCTTTAATGGTTTTTGCCGTCGGTCCGGATACCTTATTTACTATCGGTAATGCATCCGGTTTAAACTTCGATAATCAATTTTTTTACTTTGCAATAATCGGTTATTTGTTAAAATTTGCATACATTTTATTTATCAGTTACGGTTTATTTATTAATCCTGTAATTATAAAAAAAACCATTCTGGCAATATTCAGTTTAAAACCTTTAAGACGCTGGAGAAATGAAGCCCGCAGAGCCGGATTGGATATTATCAGCAACTCACATGAATTAAGACGCAAACCGTTCGGATTTTGGTTTAAAGCTGCCGGAGCAACATTTATTTCTTGGACCGCTCGATATTGGGTAGTCAATGCAATTTTCGTCGCTTTCTTTGCCATGAAAAACAATCATTTTTTACTGTTTGCAAAACAATTGGTTATGTGGATAATGATGCTTGTCAGCCCGACACCGGGCGGCAGCGGATTTTCAGAATATGTTTTTTCGGAATATTTAAAAGATTTTATGCCGCAAGTTGCCGGCATTGCTATTATTACTGCTTTTGTTTGGCGATTATTGACCTATTACCCTTATCTGATTGCAGGTGTTATTATCGGACCGAAATGGCTTCGGGATAAATTTCCGCCAATTATTAAGAAAAAATAAT
>JAOZQB010000268.1 GCA_029932445.1 Bacteroidales bacterium
GAGAAAGAAATGAGAATCAAGAACGTTTATTAACATTGATAAATGCTTCTCCCGATATTATTTGTTTTAAAGATGGGGAAGGTAAGTGGTTGCTGGCAAATGATGCAGACTTAGAACTTTTTAATTTAAAAGGGGTTGATTATTTAGGAAAAGATGACTTGGAATTAGCGGAATTTACTGCACCTATTTTTAAAGAATCGTTTAAATATTGCAAAAAATCGGATGAATTAGCATGGAATAAAGGTGATATATTAAGAAATGAGGAGATTATTACTACCGTGAATAATGTAAGGAAAATATATGATATATTAAAAGCCCCGGTTTATAATGAAGACGGTACACGAAAAGGTTTGGTTGTTTTAGGCAGAGATGTTACTGAAAATAAAGAAAATGAAAAAAAATTAGTTGACGCAAAAGAAGAAGCAGAAAAAGCCAATAGATTAAAAAGTGAATTTTTAGCAAATATGTCTCACGAAATAAGAACACCTATGAATGCCATTATCGGTTTTTCAGATATTTTGTCAGAACGTATAAAGGATAAAACTCTCAAATCATTTGTTAATAAAATTGAGATTAGCGGAAATAATTTATTGCGATTGATTGAGGATATTTTAGACATATCTAAAATTGAAGCAGGGCATATTGAAATAATAAAACAATCAACTGATGTTAAAAAAATGTCGGTTGATATTCAAAAAATGTTTATCATTAAAGCAGAAAAAAAAGATCTTAATTTTAAACTTGTTTACAATGATAACTTGCCTGAATTTCTTTTTATTGATGCATTCAGAATAAAACAGATTCTTATAAATTTAATTGATAATGCTCTTAAGTTTACGGAAAAAGGCAGTGTTGAGGTTGTATTTTCAGCTGAAAATATAAAGAAAAATTTACTTGATTTCAGTATTAAAATAAAGGATACAGGCATTGGTATTGCTATTGAAGAAAAGGATTTAATTTTTGAAAACTTTCGACAATCGGAAAATAGAATGTCCGGTGAATATGCCGGAACAGGATTGGGTTTAGCAATTTCTAAGCACCTTTCAGAATTAATGAACGGAAAAATAAGCGTAAAGAGTGAACTTGGGATCGGATCGGAATTTACGGTTGTTTTTAAAGATGTTCAAATTATAAATCAGGATAATAATTTAATTAAGCCAAATATATCCAATGTTTACGGTATAAAAAAATTAAAAATTCTTATTGCTGAAGATATTTTAATTAACAGACAACTGATATTAGCTTTATTGGAAAATCAGGAATTTATAATTACAGAAGCTGTGAACGGAAAAGAAGTTCTCGATATTCTTGAGAAAGAATTGCCGGATTTAATTTTAATGGATATTCAAATGCCGATACTTGACGGTTATGAAGCAACTAAAATTATTAAAAAGGATGAACGTTTTAAACATATTCCGGTTATTGCACTAACGGCTCATGCAATTAAAGATGTTGTTGCAAGGTATCATACGATTTTTGATGATTACTTAACAAAACCTGTCAGTCGTGATGATATATTAAATTCAATATCAAAATTTGTATCTGATAAATAAATAACAAAATCTGCTTTTAAGTTCGTAAACTATAATATCGTTAATAATTTTACTTGCTTTTGCATCTGTGATTGTTTGCTGAAGGATGTATTACTTTATAATTCGTAATTTTAAAATTTACTCTATTTGTGCTATAACACTTTAAACTTTCTACTTTAAACTTTCTGCTTTTAACTTTCTACACCCAATTATCTGTGAAAAGCAAAGCCCTAATGGGGGCAACTGAATTGTTATCTTTTTAAATCCAAGTAACTTTTTGACGGTTTCGCTTTACCGAATAAAGATATTTGTATTTCGGATAACCTATAATTATAGAAGTAATAACTTTATTCTCTTGCGGAATTTTAAACAAATCTTTTAATTCCGGGAATTTATTTACGGCAGGGCCTATTAGTCCGATAATTGTTGTTCCCAATCCGAGCGAATGTGCTGTTAACATTGCAATTGTGTTGCAAATATGTGCATCTTCGGTATGTTCTTCCGCATCGGGTTTCGAATGAAAAATGATGATTGCCGGTGCATCGCGTGTAATTGCATTATAACTTGATAAATCGTAATGATTTAAATTGATCATCGGCATTAAATGGTTTTTTATGGTATTGAAAGTTTCAATGCCTTCTTTCTTTTTAATAATGTAACGTATCATCGGATTTTTAAACCATTTTTTTAAATCACGATAAAATTTTGACATAAGGGGTAATGATTTTTTAATGACGGATTTTTCCGTAATAATTGAAATAGAAATATCATCATTTTCGGCACCGAAAGGAGCCGTGGAAATTGCTTCAATAATTTGTTGCAGTTTTTCTTTTTCAACCGGTTTGTTTTTAAATTCTCTTACGGAACGGCGTGTTTTTAGAAAATTAATAAATTCAGGGTAATTAATATTGTTTTCCGGAATTTGTTCAAAATCTTTCTCATAAGTCATTGAATTTACTGTTATTGCCTGAGTACTGCACACAGCCATGCAATGTCCGCATTCCAAACAAATGTGTTTTCGTTCTTCTTTAAAATAAGTTTGTTTATTTTCGTTAACAGAAAGAATTTTTGACGGGCAAACTTGAACACAAAGTCTGCAGTTTTGACATATTTGATAATTAATTTTCATTTTTCCGGTTTTATTGTTTCAGAATATAAATTTACAATTATTTCCGAAAATAAAAAAACCGATGTATATAACACCGGCTTCTGTTAATTTTGATAACGAACTAATCATTATCAATGTCATCTTTATTTTCTTTTCCTTCGTTCTTATTTTTATTTAGTTCTTTCAGTTTTTCATTTTGATTATCCAGCTCATTTAGTTGGTTTTCCAATTCTTCAATTTTTGCTTTTCTTTTTAAATATTGTTCTTCGGTTATATTGCTTGTTTTTTGCTGTTGTTCAAGCTGTTCGTATGCTTTTTTGATTTTTTCTTGAGCGGTTTTAATATTATCATGAGCTTTTTCAATTTTTTCGCCGGGCGTCATTTTAACTTTCTGCTTGTCTTTTTTGCCTTTATTTTTCTGTTTGTCTTTTTTGTTATTCTTATCTTTTTTTGTTTTATCGTCAATTACAGGTTTATTTTTATGATTGCCTTTTTGATCTTTTTTTACATCACTTCCGCCTTTATCATTTGTTTTTCCTTTTGATTTGTCTTTTGTGTTGTTATTTAGTTCTTTTTGTTCTTTTTTAACCTTGCTTCCGCCGTGGTCATTAGTTTTTTGAGCAATAATCTGTCCCGAAAAGAAGACAAAAGTCAAAATCAAGATACTTGATAATATTTTTTTCATGATTTTATGATTTTAGTTGTTTAATATGCTGTCTAATTGATTGTTAATTTTTTCTGATTTTTGCAGAATTTCTTCGGATTTTTGTTCTGCTTCTTCAGGTGTAATTA
>JAOZQB010000269.1 GCA_029932445.1 Bacteroidales bacterium
TTCTTAGTGTTCTTTGCGTGAACGAATCAGATTTATTTCACGCAAAGAGTGCAGATATTTAGCAAAGCACTGCAAAGAAAAAACAGGAACTGTTGACACACAATAAAATACAGGTATTATCTAACTGCCTAATTCAAGATAATAAAACACAATAGATTGAAAATCCGGAGGGTTGATAACAAACATTGATAGTCATCGTATCACTATTTTAATTTAAGTGAAACTGATTTGCATTTAACCCTCTGTTTATCAGTCAAATGATACGATGATTTGTGGATTTAAGGATAAAATTAAAATTTATGAATTGATTTGAGAACAAGGATTAACGAATAACGATTTTTGAAGTAAAAAACAAAAGGTATCATATTTTGAACAATACATACTTCTTATTTCCGGTAAAATTCATAATTCTTAAATCGTTAATCTTTGTTCTGTATTCAAAAAACAGTTTTAGAAACTAAAGTAACGGATATGAAAACTTATAATAAAAAGAGCTAAGCTTTTAACATTCAACCCTTTACTTTCAATCACGAAAAGTTTATGAGTTTCTCGGGTTAACCTAATAATTGAAAATAAAGAAGATCGGAACTTCCGGAAAATAATTGTACTTTAGCTGTTTCATTAATCATTAAGAAAACATTCAATATGATAACCATTCCATTATTAGAGGCTTGTGTTGCTGTCGGCGGTAAAACAAACAAAGAAATCTCTCCGATTGATTATGTTTCGGATGTTACCCAAAACTCAAAAGAAGTTAAAGAAGGAACGCTGTTTGTTGCCTTGAAAGGAAATAAAGTCGACGGACACAGTTTTATTAAGGAGGCGGAAAAATCCGGTGCCGTTGCAGCCGTGGTTGAATACGATGTTCCGGATATTAAAATCCCTCAATTTATTGTTCCGTCAACGGTAGAAGCTCTGGGACATTTAGGCAGAATATGGTGCGGAAGATTAAACATTCCCGTAATTGCCGTTACCGGAAGTGTCGGAAAAACAAGCACGAAAGAATTGATTGCTTATACATTAAGCGACAAATATAAAACACATAAAAGCCGGAAGAATTATAATAATCAACTCGGTGTTCCGATTGAATTACTGCGTATTGAAAGACATCATGAATGTTCGGTTGTTGAATTCGGTATGAGAAATATGAATCAAATTAATTATCTTTCTCGAATTGCCAGACCCGCATATTCTGTTATTACGAATATCGGTATGTCGCATATTGAAATGTTGAAAAGTCGAGAAAATATTGCTCGGGCTAAATCTGAAATTTTGGAAGGGATGGATTTTAACGGGGTTCTTATTTTAAATCGCGATGATGAGTTTTATGATTTTATTGCAAAAAAAGCACATTGCAAAGTTATAACATTCGGAAAACATAAAGATGCACAGGTCAAAATCTCCGACATTCAGTTAAGCGAAAAAGCACATCCGACATTTAAATTAAACGACACTTCAATTACAATGCATAATTGTGTCGGAAGATACCATGCTTATAATGCGGCCGTTGCTTTCACTGTAGCAATGCAAATGGGATTAAAAAAGGAAGATGCGGCAAAGCGAATCTCTGCTTTTAAAACACCCGAAAAAAGAGGTGTTGTTTCATTTCTGAAAAACGGTGCATTGGTGTTAGACAGTACATATAGTGCAGCCCCCGATTCGATTAAAGCATCTTTGGATACCTTATCCGAATTAACCGGACGAGGAAAAAGAACGATAGCTGTCATAGGCGAAATGGTTGAATTAGGGAAACACAGCGAAGAGGCACATAAATATATCGGAAAAGTCATTGCAAAATTAAAACCCGGAATCGATTTCCTTTTTACTGTAGGTGACTACGCTCAATTCATCGGTAAAGAGTCCGGTAACCGAAATTGGAAGCATTTTAAAAATTCTGAATCCGTTTCAAAACATTTGATTAAAATGCTTGAAAATGAAGATATTGTTTTACTTCAGGGATCAAATAACATAAATTTGGAACGTGTTACGGATGATTTAGAAAAAACATTTGGTGTCAGAGGAAAATAAGAAATATCGGCGAATTGACGATATTGAAATATGAGATACAATACCGAAAAAAAAAATTAAAAAACAGAACAAATGAAAATAAGTATATCTTCAAATTTTGATGCCGGAAACATCAATGTCGTGAACTCAGATAATCACGAAAATATTCAACTTAAAATAAGGAAAGATACACATTCGGATTTTTTACAATGGTTTTATTTCAGATTGCAGGGAGCTAAAGGTTTATCTTGTAGGTTGAATATCCTCAATGCCGGAGAATCGGCTTATCCCGAAGGATGGGAAAATTATCAAACAAGAGCATCCTATGACGGAGAAACATGGTTTTTAATTCCGACAAACTATACAAACGGAGTTCTGAGTATGGAAATAACTCCCGAATACGATTCTGTTTTTTTCGCCTATTTTGAACCGTTTTCTTATGAACAACATTTGAAATTGATACATAATGCGCAAAAATCACCCTTGTGCATCTTGGAAACAATCGGGCAAACCGTTCAAGACAGACCGATTGACTTTCTTCAAATCGGAGACGGCGACAAATCCAAGAAAAAACTTTGGGTAATCGCACGTCAACATCCCGGAGAATCAATGGCGGAATGGTTTATGTCAGGACTTATAAACAGATTGTTAAACGAAGAAGATTCCGTTGCAACGAGTTTGCTAAAAAAAGCAACCTTTTATCTTGTTCCTAATATTAATGTTGACGGAAGTATTTCAGGAAACCTGAGAGTAAATGCAAAAGGCGTAAACCTTAACAGAGAATGGGCTGAACCGAGCATAGAAAACAGTCCGGAGGTTTTTTATGTCAAAGAAAAAATGAGAGAAACCGGTATGGACTTTAATCTCGACGTACACGGTGATGAAGCGCTTCCTTATGTGTTTATTTCCGGCATTGAAGGCATTCCGTCATTTAATGAAAAATTAAGCGATTTAACGGATAATTTTATGAATACATGGAAAACGATAAATCCGGATATTCAAGACGAACACGGATATCCGAAAAATGAAGCCGGAAAAGCCAACTTAATGATTTGCTCAAAAAATTTGGGGGAAGAATTTAAATGTCTTTCACAAACCCTTGAAATGCCGTTTAAACAAAACGATAATATTCCGAATCCGATAACAGGTTGGTCTGCTGAGCGATCGATAAAGTTAGGAGAATCGCTCGTAAATGCTTTGCTCGGAATTGTTAATGAGTTGTAAAATCTCCGGTGTCAAATTTTTAAACAAAATTATCCGACAGCACCGATTAAACCGTACTTTGTTCCGTACTCTGTTTTCTTAACTGAAATTTCCCAAGAACAATCGATGTTTGCTTCTTTCGTTTCAATCGTATAATAAACGGTATAACCGGTTTCATTTTTTTGAATACTTACAAAATGAATTCCTTT
>JAOZQB010000073.1 GCA_029932445.1 Bacteroidales bacterium
CCAATGAAAGCAAACCGGCATTTACAAAACTGACAACCATAACCGTGGTTGCCGAAGAAGATTGAATAATTGCCGTTATCAAAAATCCCGTAAAGATTCCTTTTACTCTGTTGGAGGTCATTGCCGTTAAAATGCTTCGCATTTTGTCTCCGGCAACTTTTTGAAGGGATTCGCTCATAAGCTTCATCCCGTATAAAAATATTCCTAACGAACCGAGCAAGGTCAGGAATTCAACTATTCCGTATTTCATCCTGTAATTTATATGTTAATTTAAAACAGAGTTCAAAAATATAAATTTGAATTAAAAGAAAAATTAAATCTAAGTTTTATTTTGAACGGAATTAAAATCTCTTTGAGATTTATAGAGATTTACAATGTATAAGGCAATATTTTTTGTTTCTGTAAGAATATCCATGTATAATATACTGTTTTTTGTTCCGATTTCTTTGTTTTTAATTCTTTTGATTTGTTTTATACGGTACTTATTAATCGTCTCTGTTAAATCTTGCTGTATTTCAATGATGTTTTCTGTGTTTTCAAAGTTTTCGTTCTTAACACTATCCGTTATTGTATTAATTAATTCAACTGTTTTTTGAGATAAAATTGATAATTCTGAATATTGGTCTTTTATCAAAGGCTTGTGGTTGTTGTCTAAATGGTCAAATGTCGGTTTTACGATAAAATGCAAAGCATGTGTTAATTCTCGCAGGTAATCTAACACTTGGACATAATAGGGAACGGCATCAATTTTACTTTCTTGAAATTGATTTATTGTAATAAAAATATTGTCTTTGAGTTTTTTAGTTTTTTTACTTAATTTTTTTTGAACGAGATATATTTTTTTGAGTTTATTTCTTTTTTCTTTTGCAAATAAATCAATTGTTCGTTCATAAATGTCTGAAACAGAGGATAAAATATTTATAATATTAAGTTTACAATTACTGTTGATTTCATCTTCGTCAATTTTTTCATTTGTTTTTTGAATTTCTTTTTTCTTATGTGATAAATAAGATTTATATAAAGAAAAGCTGACTAATAATAAAATTATCCCGCCGATATAAATACTTCCGTTAAACATTATTATTGCAAAAACAAAAGCAACCGTAAAAGCAACAAATGCAGTTAAAAACCAACCGCTGATAACGGTAATAACTCCCGAAACCCTGTAAACGGCACTTTCTCTTCCCCATGCTTTATCGGCAAGTGATGTTCCCATGGCAACCATAAACGTTACATAAGTTGTGGAAAGCGGCAACTTATAGGACGTTCCTATAGAAATTAAGATTCCGGAAACCATCAAATTGACGCCTGCTCGTATCAAATCAAATGATTGATTTTTTTCTTTTATTTTTGATGTGTCAAAACGTTTTTCAATTAATTTTTTAATTATTTTCGGAGTAACTGAAGAGAAAAATTTTGATGTAAGAACAGATGCTCTCACCAAAGCTCTCGAAGCAACAGTTGAATCAAATCGCTCTTTACCTTCATCTTGTCTGCTTAAATTTACGGAAGTTTGTGTTACGGTTTTTGCTTTTTTAGAAATCCACATGGTTAAAACCATAACGGTACCGGCAATTAACAAAAACAAAGTCGGCGTTGAAACCGGTTCGGACAATGAGGTCATTAAAAAGCCTTGATTATGAGAACCGTTTGCAATCCAATCTTTTAATGATGCCAAACCGGCTAAAGGAACACCGATAAAGTTAACCAAATCATTTCCCGCAAAAGCCATTGCCAATGAAAATGTTCCGGCTAATACAACAAATTTTAAAATATTAAATTTAAAAAAGAATTGAAATATTGCTAAAATTACAGACCATCCGATGAAACTGTATATCAGAATTAGTTCTGTATTTTCATGGACATAATTATATACCGTTGTTCCTTTTCCTGCAAAACCGGATGTTTTTAATCCTTTGATCAAAATAAAATAGGTAATAGCCGTAATAGCCATTCCTGCCCATATTGCTCCGAAATATTTAAAAGTTTTTGAATAATCAAATGTGAATAATAATCTTGTAAGATATTGAATGATTGCTCCTACCGTAAAAGCAACAGCAATTGATAATAAAATTCCCGTTATAATTTTTAAAGCAGAAGCCGTATTTATGTATTCAAAAAGATGATGTGAATTTTCAGTGTCTTTTGAGATTATCATAATTGCAACCGCAACTGCCGCACCTAATAATTCAAAGACAATTGAAACAGTCGTAGATGTCGGGAGACCAAGTGTATTAAATATATCCAGCATGATGACATCGGTTAGCATTACGGCTAAAAAAATAATCATTATACTGTTGAATGAAAACAGTTCGGGATGAAAAATTCCTTTCCTGGCTATTTCCATCATACCGTTTGAAAACGTTGCACCGATAAGTATTCCCAAACCGGCAATAATCATAATAATTTTAAAAGGAGCAACTTTTGAACCCACTGCAGGAACTAAAAAGTTTACGGCATCGTTACTGACACCGACAATTAAATCCGTGATTGCTAATAAAATTAATATTCCGACAACAATAATAAATACGATTTCCATTTTTCGTTTTATGAGCACAAATTTACATCATATAATTTACTTTTTTTGATTATTAATGTTAATTTTTTGTAAATAAAAAAGGGTTGCAATTTGCAACCCTTGAAAAGCAATAAATTTTTTTAAAAAATTGTAATAGTTCCGTCTTTATGCCCTTTTTGACTTACGGTGATTTCCCCGCATGTACCTGAATTATAGTCAAGTATAATGGGTTTTTCATCGTCAAGAGTAATTGTCATAGTTCCTTCGGAAGGGAACGGACAAGAACCGGTCGTTGAAAAGAACTGTATTTTCATATCTTCCGTATCTGTCGTAAAATGAATTCCGTTACGGTTAACGCCGTCAGAATGTCCGGTAATTACCAATTGAAAACCGTTTGCGGCACTGAAAACATAAGTTAAACTTGCAGTATTGTATAAAACATAGGTATTATCCGCATAATCAAGTCTTAAATTTTTTGCCGTAATATCAAAATAAAATCCGAGTGTGCCGGATTTAAAGGTTGCCGTAATGCTGCCGGAAATACCTTCGTTTTCAATCGTGTAATTAATAAAAGTAATCGTAATCGAACCGGCATTTTCTGTATCAAAAGCATCTGCTGAAGCTGTAATTCTGATTGTACCGTTCCGTGTAATTCCTGCATCATCCGTACAATTAACAAATGTTAATTCAAAGCCGTCGTCTAAAGCAGTATATGTAAATGTACAATCAGAAAATCGTGCTTTTAAAGCTTTTCCGTCGCCACTTCCGTCATTAGACATTGCAAATGCATCTGCCATAATATAACTGCCTCTGGCGGCATCTTCCGCTGATTGGCTGTCTGCATCATCTTTTTTACAAGCACTGAAAGTGAATACGAATCCTAATAAAAGGAGGGTTGAAATTTTTAAGAAATTTTTTTTCATAATAATAAAATTAAAGTTAATAAATAATTGATTTTAAGTTAGATAAATAAATTTATTTTTGAAATAAAACATCAAACATTTTTCCCAAAACATCTGATTTTTGAATAATAATATATGCTAAAGTCGAGAAAAAGATTATTAAAAGAAAAAATCGAATATTTGCAGATTTTTTTTGTTTTTTTGTTATTTCTCGGGCATAATTATTTTTGAACTTACCTTTGAAATCCGGTTTATATTCGCCGTTTTCAATTGCTTCTTTTTTGTTTTTTGCTTGTTTTATTTTTTCATCCAATGCCTCTTTTCGTTTGTCGTAATACAGTGGTTTATAGTTGTATTTTTTATAAGCGGGCAGTTTTATAAGTTGTCTTATTTTCATAATTTTTTGTTAAGGATAAAAAAATTTATTATTATTCCATTAAACCGATGTCGTATTTATTTCCGCAAATTAAAAAATTAAGACCGAAACTGAAATTAAAGGTTTTCGTATTTTTTAACCACTCATCTGAGAAATTGCTTCCGTTAACAGCCCAGAACGGAGCTGCCATATTATCCGTAATTAAGTACATCTGAAAAGGACCTGCTTTATAAGCTAAACCCATTCCTATATTATTTGCCGAAGCATTCATAATGGTATAAGATACAGAGTATGACAAAGCTTTAAAAAGGTTGGCATTTGCCGAAAATGACCAGGCAGAAATTAAACTTTTATTAAAAAAAATTCCTTTATACAGAAATCCTGTATTTAACCAATTTGTGATTTTTAAATTTGCTCCGAGATAAATTTTAGAATTTAAACTTGTTCGGTAAGCTGTTTCCTCTATGGTCGGATTAAAAACGTTCATAAGTGTATCAATCATGTCGTTTTTAATTTTTTCGCCTAATGTTGTGTTTTCTCCGGTTGTGTCATTTAAGTTCCCGATGTATTTTGCAATATCTAAACCCGAAAATTTGAATGTTGCTTGTTGAGTCATTATTTTGGGACTTGTTTTCCATGAAATATAACCGAAATCGATTAATGATGCCGATAAAGTCAATCGATTATTTAAAATATATTCAATTCCTAAATCAATCCCTAAACCTGTATTTTTGGGAAATAATAAACTTGATAAATCAGAAGAAGGATTGCTGATTAAAGTTGTATCAATATCAATTCCGTTAATTTGACCGGCAGAATCCGTAAAATTCCAAGGTATTATTGATGCTGCATTGATGTCAAAATCAGAATTAAAGGTCCAATCATACATGTCTTCAGGTTTTATACTCGTGTACCATTCCAAATCCATTTTGTTTGTCTTAATATTGGCATAACCTGATAAGTATTTCAATTTAGCACCGAGATATAGGGTATTGTTAAAGTTTTTAGAAGCCCCGATATATATTTCTCTGTAAAGATTCAAATTTTGTCGAAAATTAAATGCCAAAGGTGTTTCGTTTTTTCTGTAATTTCCTCTTCTCAATTCAATTAATGCTTTAGGATATTCAAAAAATTCAGATAATTTATAGTTAACACCAAAGCTGATATTCAAATCATTTTTTAAAGCCAAACCAAAATTTAAAATTGAAATTTCAGTTTCTGCATTAATATTATTACCTGTTTTAAGAGCTTTTTCAATGCCGTCTAAATCAATCATAAAAGAATCAAGATAAAAGGGGTGCTGTTTTATTGCATCATTTATCGTAAATCCGGAATGTGTTAAATTAATATCAAAATTAGGAAGAACCGGAATGTCAATAAAGATTTTACAACCGCTTTCTTTTGCCGGGTTCAGATAGTTTCCTTGCGGCAAATTCTTCATCCAGTAGGATGTTATTCTTTGAGAAAAACCGGAAGTATAAAAAAGAATACTTAATAAACCGGTAATAAAAATTAATTTATATTGTTTCATAATATTTTCAGATATTATTTGTTGATGCATCAAAGTCAAGTTTAACGGCTATTTGAATCCCCATTGAATAGTCTCCGAGAATTTTAATAAATTGTCCGGAAGCCGCATTATAGGTATTAAGTTTTCCTCTGATAATGATTTTTGAGGCATGTCTTTGAATGAGATTTTGCATACGAATTTGATCAATAAAAATTAAAATGTCACTTTCGTGCGAAACGGTTACAATTCCTTGTGCATCTGTTTCTGCGGGGTCAAGATGCCATCCTTCTTCGGATATGTTTATGTGATTTGTATCGGTAAAAACAGAATCGATTACAATTCCGGGATCACCGACAGCTGTCGTATCCGTAAAATATATTTGAGTTAAACCGTCAATCGGGAATCCGTTATCAAATTTAATTTTTAAAGTTGCTGACTTAACACGGGTATCATTTGTTATGTTAAAATTCATTGTATCAGTCATAATAATGGTATCAAGACGTGCATCCAAAGGTAAATCAATATCAATATCAACTTTCATTTGTTCTGTTCCGTCAACATCAAAAGGGAGTGTTTGGCTTGTATGACTGCCCGTTGACAGATAAAAAGAAATAAATTTCGGAACGGGAGAAAAAACTTCTGCAAGAATCGGAACTTCTGTTGTATCAATAACAATATCCGTATGTTCAAAAGAGCCGGCAGTAACCGGTGCAGCAATTGTAAATTCATTAACACTCGTGTGACTTAATGCTGTTCCGTCCGTTTGATGGAAAGTTAAAGTATCCATTTTGAAAAAAGTGACAATAGGAATATAATTGTCTATATGAAAGGTTATTGTGGGATTTTGGAAGAACAATTTACCGCTGAGTAATTTGTCATATACTTTCATTTTTGAAGTATCCGTTTGTATGGCAAATGTGTCGGCAGGTATCGGAATTCCGGCAACTGCCGGATACGGAACAAGCGGATAAATTTCGGACATCGTCGGATTAAACATATCTTTATAATACATTCTCAAATGAATTAAATTATTTTCATCAACTTCAGCCCACAGAGATGAGTCTTTTTTCGGAAGAAAATTGATAAGTGTTAATTTTGTATCAACTATAGGAGCTGCAAAACTGCCTTCAAAATGAAGTGAATCGGTTGAAAGGTTATCAAACTCTGCTAAAGAGAAGTTTTTTCTGCAAGAATTCGAAAAAAGAATTATTACAAATAACAATGCAGCCGAGATAAAGAATTTTATCTGAATTTTCATTGTTGCTAAGATTTAGTTATAAAGGTTAAAGACAAAGGTACAAAATTTTATTTAATTTGATATTTATACAAATAATTATCTTTGTTTCCTGTTATTAAAGAAAATTGCGGATTTTGATCAAATACGGTAATACTGAACAATCCTGTTCCTGATAACGGAAAACCCTCACAAAGTTTCCCTTTGTTATTTATTAAATATAATTTATCGGAAGAACTTACACCGAGGCGAATATCATCATCTCCGAACTTATAAACAGAAAGTTTGCTTTTAAGCTCTTCATCATAAGAATAGGAAAAAAGGCGTTTTTTACTAATTCCGTCATAGACATCCGTTTGATTTTTATCCGTAAAGATATATTCCGGCACTTGATCTCCGTTGATATCCTTATAAACGTAATAATGGTCTCTTGTGTATGTTTTGATAGTAATTTTTTCAATTTTCCCGTCTTCATATATTGAATATACTGTTCCGGACGGATTACTGACTGAAAAATGTGCTTTGTCATTTTTATTATCTTCAGTAAACCATATTTCAGTATTTTTTGACAAGGGGATACTCACTTCCGGATTGATACGAACCTCTCCTCTGCGGTTTAGCAGATATAAATTATTTTGATCTCTGAAAGTGATATAATCTTTATCACCATTTTTAAAATGTTTTACGGCTCCGGAAACATAACTTTTGGTTTTTTCAAAATCCCAACCTGAAATGTTTTCACCGTTTTTATCGAACAGATACACGGATTTATTGGCACAAGCAACAAAAATTCTGTAATTTCTGTTTTGGTTGTAATCAAATAATGCGATTCCGTCAGTTGCTTTAGATTTTAATTTTACGGGATAACCCTCTAACCAATTTCCTATTCTGTCAATACAATAAATTTTATTTTCGGTATTAAAAAGAAGTTGCAGCTTATTATTTTCATAATAATCAATTTGATAAATATTACTGATTATTTTACCGTCTAATTGCCTTGTCCACAATATTTTACCGTTTTTATCTATAAGGTAAATTTTATTTGCTGCATCTTGTATAATAATTTCTTTTTCTTCCGTATTGTGATTTAAAACAATATAGGGTTTCCCGGCAATTAAAGTATCTAATCTTACTTCCCAAATGGTTTCCGATATTTCTTGATTTAATGAATTTAAACCGATGTCAATTGTAGTATAAGCCGGATATGAATCGAAAATAAATTGAATTGCAGGTCCTTGAACACGTTTTAGCGAAGATGTATTTTTTTCAAATTTTACGGCTGTATTTTCTTGCAGATTATTTTCAATGTTTTTTGCAGAATGCATGATATCAATATAAAAACTGATGTTTGATTCATCGGGTAAAGATTTAATAAATTCGTAATTGGGTGATTTTCGTTTAAATGTTTTATCTTTTTCAAAAGCATTGATAATTTCTTCCAAATCAGAAACAGATTTTCCGAAAATAATAAATTCGTCAATAAGGGTATAATATTCGGCATTGATATCCTGAAAAACGGTTCCGTAAAAAATTTCGGGTAAATTTTTTATAGGAAGTTTTGAAATTATATAGGTTTCATTGTCTGTGTTATAGGTGTGATAAAAAGGTGATTTGTCAATATTTTTTATTTGACAATGATGAGAAATTACTTGATTAAAGAATTTTTCGGTTTTCGATTTGTTGTTGAAATTAATAAATATATAATCACGAGGATTTTTCCCGTTTTTATTTATGTCCTCTTGAACAAGAGCAATTTCATTACCGGTTACTGCGTATAAATCTGTTTCATCTTCTTTAATTTTATATGAATTACAAAATTCTGCCAAGCGCACCTGAAAATCATTTAATGCCTTTATTCGTGCTAAGAAATCTTCGTATTTATATTTAAAATCATTTCCGTTTTTAATATTTAAACTCAAAAACAACGATGTTTTTTCAGGTAAAAGATTTAAGATTTTACTTTTTCGGGGTCGTGAATTTTTGAATATTGAAAGAAATTGCATCTCGGGTTTTAATATGGTATGACCGGTTAACTTTAAGCGTTTTCGTTTTATCGAAATATTAAAAGAAGACCAATATGCCGTATTTTTTAAAAGATTCAATTTGTTTTTAAACCTTGAGTTAAAAACGGAGCCGGTATTAGAAAAAAGTGTTTTATAATTAATAAACAGTTGTGCATCATCCTGATTTTCAGTTTTTTCATATAGTTCCTTGAAATCCTTATTCTGTGCTAAACCGAAACCGCTGTTGATATTCTTTATTGATTTTTGGATTAAAATTTCTGAAAAACTCAGTAAAAAATAATGTTCATAAAAAGCATAACTGATGCTTTGTTTGTTGTTATAAAAATTTTGTTTTATAATTTTTGTTCCGGCAAAGTCAGAAAAACTTGAATTTGACAAAGAATCAATTCCTTTTATGATTTTTTTTATTAACGCTTTGTCATCATCATTCGCTCCGGAGATGAATAAAAAGTCATTTTTTCCTTGTCCCTGAGGATGTGCTGAAATAATTATGTTTTTTTGAGTAAGAAATGTTTTAAACGCTTTGTTTTTGTGCATAAGGGAATCCAGAAATAAAACATTTTTAAACGTTTCTGCCGTAAATTGGTTATTGCTCAAAATATTTTTTAAATCTTCATTTTTTGAAACTTTTTTAAGAAAATAATTAAAATCTTCCGTTTCTAAGAAGAAGGAAACCTCGGCAGGAACGGCATTAATGACCGGCGGTAATTTGCGATTTTTCTTTTCAAGTTTTATCGAAACCGCAACAACTGCTGCAACAACAAGCACGGAAATAATTATTAAAAATTTATTATTCAGCATTTTAAGAGTTATTAGGTTCGCCGTATTTTAATTTAATTTCGTCCAACAGGTCTGAAATTTGATTTTCATCTGTCGAAGTTAATAATTTTAATCGGAGTTCTTTAAAATTTTTTAATCCTTTGAAATATAGAGCAAAATGTCGACGCATTTCATAAATACCTTTCATCCCTTCTTTCAAAGCCAAGGATTTTTTAAAGTGCAGTTTTGCAATTTCAACTTTTTCGTTAATATTCGGCTCTGGCAAAATTTCCCCTGTTTTTAAATAATGTTTTATTTCTCTGAATATCCATGGTTTACCGATAGTTCCTCTGCCAATCATGATGCCGTCAACACGGTATTTTTCAAATGCATTTTTTGCCGAAGGACCGTCTTTTATATCGCCGTTTCCGATTATCGGAATATGAATGTTCGGATTTTCTTTAATTTTGCCGATTAATGACCAATCTGCCGTTCCTTTGTATAGCTGCGTTCGGGTTCTGCCGTGAACGGTAAGTGCTTTTATGCCTGTATCTTGCAATTGCTCAGCAATTTTATCGATAATCAAATTGTCGGAATCCCATCCGAGACGTGTTTTAACCGTTACCGGAAGATTTACTGCATCCACAATAGCTTTGGTCATTTCAATCATTTTCGGAATATCGCGCAACATTCCGGCACCGGCACCTCTGTTCGCTATTTTCTTTACCGGGCAACCGTAATTAATATCGATTAAATCGGGTTTTGCTTCTTCGGCAATTTTTGCGGCTTCAACCATGGCATCAATTCGATGACCGTATATTTGAATGCCGGTGGGGCGCTCTTCCGCATCAATTGCTAATTTTTTTAATGTTTTATCAATGTTTCTGATAAGCGCTTCCGATGCTACAAACTCGGTGTACAGCAAATCTGCTCCGAAAGTTTTGCAAATTTGCCTGAAACTGCGATCGGTAATATCTTCCATCGGTGCTAATAAAAGCGGGTATTCGGGTATGTTTATATCGGCTATTTTCAAATTTTTATTCTGTAACAGATTCTTTTACTTCTCGGTTAAGAGTAATAAAAAACATTGTAATTCCTATTAATGAAAACAAAATTGTCATTATTACAATCAGATTATTTTTACAGTTAACTTTTTTTAAATCTTTTGAAATTAGTACGGCAGCAATGATATTAAAAATAAACTGTATTATCCATGAAGAGGATGCAAGAAAACTAATTGCTTTGCTATTTACATCTTGATATGGGATTAATCGATGAGCTATAATAATAATAAGAAAACTCAATAAATATCCTATAAAAATCAAGATTGCATATTTATTTAATAATGTTTTAAATTCATTATTTGTCATTATTGCTGATTTTATTATTTACTAAAAATAAAAAAAATATGATACCCGCATAATTTGAAAATATTGATAATAATACAACC
Source organism: Bacteroidales bacterium (assembly GCA_029932445.1). Lineage (GTDB taxonomy): Bacteria > Bacteroidota > Bacteroidia > Bacteroidales > JAADGE01 > JAADGE01. The sequence goes on from JAOZQB010000073.1 coordinate 10,774, forward strand.
GGAAAGGTTTTTATTTTAAGTTTAATTAAATCTGATAAAATAAATATTGATATTATCATATTTATAAAATACGGAATATATATAAGTGCGGTATTTTCCCAATAAATTGTATCGTCAAAATCTATTCCTTTATTAAAAATTATTTGTAATTGGCTAATTAAAAACGTTTTTATTAAACCAATAAAAATAACAGATATAATAAGAATTATTGAATATTTCAGAAAATATTTTTTCATTTTAATACAGTAAAATAAAATATTAATTTCTACACCGAAAGTTTCTCAAATAAATTTTTAAAATTAACTTCTTTATCAATAATTGCAGGCAAATCATCAATCGTTACACGGTCTTGTGCCATGGTATCGCGATATCGCAAAGTTACAGTGTTATCTTCAAGTGTTTGGTGATCAATGGTGATACAAAACGGTGTACCGATGGCATCCTGTCGTCTGTATCGTTTACCGATGGAATCTTTTTCTTCGTATTGACAATTGAAATCGTATTTTAATAAATTCAGAACTTCTCTTGCTTTTTCGGGCAAACCGTCTTTTTTTATTAAAGGCAGAATGGCTGCTTTTACCGGTGCCAATGCCGGCGGAAATCTTAAAACCGTACGAATTTCTGTTTTGCCGTCGTCTTTTTTTATTGTTTCTTCTTCAAAAGCTTTTGAAAGAACGGCAAGGAACATACGATCAACACCGATTGAGGTTTCGATAACATAAGGCACATAAGATGTATTCGTCTCGGGATCAAAATATTGCAATTTCTTACCGGAAAATTTTTGATGCTGCGATAAATCAAAATCGGTTCTTGAATGAATACCTTCTAATTCTTTGAAACCGAAGGGGAAATTAAATTCGATATCGGTAGCGGCTTTGGCGTAATGTGCCAAATTTTCATGGTCGTGAAAACGGTAATTTTCATCACCCAATCCTAATGCTTTGTGCCATTGCATTCTTAATGTTTTCCAATAGTCAAATTGTTTGTCTTCTTCGCCGGAGCGGATAAAAAATTGCATTTCCATTTGCTCAAATTCGCGCATACGGAAAATAAATTGCCGTGCCACAATCTCATTTCTGAACGCTTTTCCGATTTGTGCAATCCCGAAAGGTAATTTCATTCGACCGGTTTTTTGTACATTCAGGTAATTAACGAAAATACCTTGTGCGGTTTCGGGACGAAGATAAATTTTGTCGGCATCTTCGCTCACGGAACCGAGTTTTGTGTCAAACATTAAGTTAAATTGACGTACATCCGTCCAATTTTTGCTTCCGGATACCGGGCAAGTGATACTTTCGTCAATGATGATTTGCTTAATTTCTGTCAAATCGCCTTCTGAAGTTGCTTTTACAAAGCGTTCATTTATCCCGTTAATTTTATTTTGTCGTTCTAAAATTCTGCCGTTAGTTTCTCTGAATTGTTTTTCATCAAATGCATCACCGAATCGTTTTTTTGCTTTTTCAACGTCTTTATTAATTTTTGCCTCAATTTTTGCGATGTGATCTTCGATTAAAACATCGGCACGGTATCTTTTTTTGGAATCTTTATTGTCAATTAACGGATCGTTAAATGCACCGACATGTCCGGATGCTTTCCAAACCGTAGGGTGCATAAAAATTGCGGAATCAATCCCTACAATATTTTCGTGTAATTTCACCATTGAATCTTTCCAATAGCGTTTGATATTCTCCTTTAGTTCAGAACCGTTTTGTCCGTAATCATAAACGGCACTTAAGCCGTCGTATATTTCACTTGATTGAAAAACGAATCCGTATTCTTTTGCGTGAGCAATTACTTTTTTAAATGTATCTTCTGCCATATTTAATAATTTTGCTGCAAATTTAATATAATATCATATTAATTCAATAAAAAAGCTGTTCAAGAGATATTGAACAGCTTATCAATTTAATAAACGGTTTTTATTCTAATTAGTGTCTGTCTATAAAGTCTAAAACGTTGTTATTTTCATATGACTTTCTTTTTGTTAATATTTTTGATATGAGATTAGAGATATGAGTATTAAGATTTTATTTTGCTTATATTTAATGAATTATCGAAGATAATTTTCTCATATCTCTAATCTAATGTCTCATATCTTTAAGCTAAAATTACATAAA